>JARCMA010000056.1 GCA_030248405.1 Microcoleus sp. MP8IB2.171 | reverse complement strand
GTTTCACTTCGGGCGAAGGAGTTTAACCTTGACTTTTCTAATCTACTACAAAACCAGCAATTACCGGATTTTTTGGAATAGATTTAAGAAATTAAAGCCGTCCTAGAAGGACAGGGTTTTAAACCCAAATTTTTGATAAATATAGGAGTTCAATCTGAAGAGATGTTTACTGTCATTACACCCTCCACTTCTGTTTACGGCCCAGTGCAATCCTGGCGCTTTGGGCGATCGCTAGGAATTGATCCGATCGGGCCAGATTCTAGTTGCTCATTTAACTGTGTGTATTGCCAGTTAGGCGAGATTGAGCACCAGAGTTGCAACCGCCAGATTTTTGTCCCGACTCGGAAAATTCAACAGGATCTGCAATCCTTCCCTGTCTGCGATGTGGACACCATCACCCTCAGCGGTAGCGGTGAGCCAACTCTGGCGCAAAATTTAGGCGAAATTCTGGTCATGGCCAAGCAAATGACCAGGAAGCCCGTTGGCGTATTGACCAACGGCAGTTTGCTGGGCGATCGCGCGGTGCGTGAGGAACTGGCGATCGCCGATTGGGTAGCGGTCAAAGTTGATGCCATTTCTGCTGACACATTCCGTCGCATCAATCGCCCCATGCCAACCATCAACCTCCAGGAGATTTGGGCAGGTTTACTTCAATTTCGCCAACTCTATTCAGGACACCTGGCAATTCAGACGATGCTACTAACGGACTGGAACGAACAGGATCGGGGAGAGTACATCCGGCGGATGCAAGCATTACGGCCGGACGAAATCCAACTCAACACACCAACTCGGCCCCGCCCCCTGACGCATCAGTTAGCAGCACGAGGGAATCATCCGCCCAATGCCTGTTTATATCCGACAAAAATACTCAAGCAAGTCAATGCTGAAGTGCTACAGGTTTTTGCAGATCGCATTGAAAGTGTCATAGGAATTCCAGTGCGTTACCCATTATTAAAACCAGAGGAAAAGAACCGATGAAACCTCAGAAAACAAACCCATATTTTCAGCTTTTAGAAATTCCCCCTGGCTATCTCAACATCATGGGATATGTGGATGAGTCAGAAGTGAATGGGCCGGGTTGTCGAGCCGTGATCTGGGTGCAGGGATGTCTGCGAGAGTGTCCAGGCTGCTTTAATCCGGCTTCCTGGTCTTTTGAGATTAATCAACTAATCAGCGTTGATGCCCTTGCCCAGAAGATTCTCAGTAACCCTCGCAACCAGGGTGTAACCTTTTCTGGCGGAGAACCCTTTTGGCAAGCTCCAGCATTGGCAGATTTGGCACGCCAAGTCAAAGCAGCAGGATTAAACGTCATGTCGTTTACCGGCTTCACGTTAGAAAAATTGCGATCGGAACAGGCTCCCGCGGGTGTTGAGGACTTACTGGAACAACTCGATATTTTAGTCGATGGTGCTTATGTGCAGTCTTTGGCAGTCCACTCACCCGATTCTCTCGTTTCTTCCAGTAACCAGCGGGTACATCTTTTCAATCCTGCTTTTCAGGATCAACTCACTTGGGCGAGCGATCAGATGGAGATTCATATTCTTAAAGATGGCAGTCGGATTTTCACAGGCTACCGAGGTCAACTGAATCTGGCTGAGTCGGAGTTATGAACCCGATCGCATTAAGCATCGACCATCCAAGCAATGCACTGTTGCATTTGATTTCGCATGGTTTCTCGATCGGCATCATACCTCCGTCCGTGTCCCGGCAACACCCATTCAAAGGAGTAATTAGCCAAATTCTGCATTGATTTGACTTGTTCTGGCCAAGAATACCAACAAACTGTCCGAAAAGCAATTAGCTGTTGCAAACTTTCCGACCAAGCCAGATGATCGCCGCTAAACAAAAACTGATGATTGTAAAGCAAAACAGTGTGACCTTTCGTGTGACCAGGAACAGGTATAATCAACAAATCATCAGCTAGTTGATGCGGTTCGCTGCCCGACAATTGAATTTCTACACTGCGAGTATCCGCGTTAATTTCGTCAGCATGAAGAATGCGATCGCACTCAAAATGGTCGCGGTATTTTTGATGGTCTGCTACGTCGTCGCGGTGAGTCAAATACAGATAGCGAATGCCGCCCATAGCTTCTATGTTTTTGACCAGCGGCGGCACAAAACGGGGAGAATCAACTAAAATATTTCCTTCGGGGCGGACAATTAAATAGCTTGCTGCGCCGTAGGATTTCTCTGAGTGGTAGCCGCAGTGGTAGACATTTTGTGTTACGAGTGCGGGCAAATGTTGCTGAACTTCTTTGATATTCTTGGGTTTCTCAACAGTGCCGATCGAACTTGTGGGACAGGACAAAAGAGCCGCCAGACTTCGCATTTCTGCTGTTTCGTTAGTTGGCTGCTGGTAAACCGCAGATTGTTCTCCGGCTTGAGTAAATACTTCCGGTGCCATCCACCGACAAGTATCGCAGTCAATGCAGCTACTGTCTACGTAAAAATTACCGCTGATATTTTCGGGGCGACGCAAATTTATATAAGCCATTTTTTATACCTTTTAATTACAAATCAGGGCGAGAAGTCCACAATAGAAAAAGATCGGGGCGGGCTTCTAGCCCACCCCACCAGAATTTAACTTTCGGGGCGGGCTTCTAGCCAACCCCACCAGAATTTAACTTTTCTTGTGGAACGGGCATCTTGCCCGTTCCCCAGAATACTAGAAACTCAAAGTTCCAATTCTACTGCTACTTCTGGCCCGCTGGAAAAGCACCCGCTTTCACCGCCACAGTCACAGATTGTCCGCCGCGACTCAATTCAAGCTGCAGATCGCTGCCCACTGTACTTTTCTCGACAATTTCTTGTACGCTGCCAGCATCGCTGACTTCTGCACCATTGATTCTCTTGATCACATCGGCAACGCGAACTCCAGCTTGTGCCGCCGGAGAATTTTTTGCAATTCCCAGAACTAACACGCCTTTATCTTCAGTCAGCCTCAATTTGGGGTTGGGATTTTTATTGAATTCTGCCTTGACTTCGGGAGTAATGCTCAACATCCGAACGCCGAGATAAGGATGTTCGGCTTTTCCTGTTGTTACTAATTGGTTGGCAATTTGTTGTGCTCGATCGATCGGAATAGCAAAACCCAATCCTTGAGCGCCTTGAATAATCGCCGTATTCATGCCGATAACTTGACCGCGCTGGTTCAGCAGTGGCCCACCAGAATTGCCGGGATTGATCGCAGCGTCGGTTTGAATAAAGTTGACGCGCTTGTCGGGAACACCAACATCGGCGCTAGAACGACCTGTAGCGCTAATAATTCCCACAGTCACAGTATTGTCCAAACCGAGGGGATTACCGATCGCGATCGCCCATTCTCCCGGCTGTAACTCTTCAGATTTACCCAAACTCACCACAGGCAAATTGTTAGCTTCAATTTTAACAACAGCCACATCAGTAACTGTATCTACGCCTAAAACTTTGCCGACAAATTCGCGGCCATCCTTCAGTTTTACCGTCACCGTATCCGCGCCATCAACAACGTGAGCGTTAGTCAAAATGCGGCCGTCGGAACCAAAAACAAAACCCGAACCGGAACCCCGTTCTACCCGATTTCCCGGCGCAATCGGAGATTCTGAACCGAAGAAGCGGCGGAATTGCTCGGGTATCTCATCTGGAACTTGGTTCGTCACAGTGCGAGACGAATTGATCCGCACCACTGCCGGGCCGACTTCCTGCACAACTTTAGTGACAAAATTAGAGTCTTGAGAGGGCAGTATATTCGCAGGCAATGCTGAGATTGGCGCTGTAGTTGAAGGTTCAGCTTTGATGGCGTTAGAACTTCCAGGAACTTGAGAAGTTAGGGCGTTGCACCCAACAGTTGCGGTGGAGCCGAGCAAAATGAGGGATAAAAAAGCCAGTTTTTTCGGCAAATAAAAACGGCGAGAACGCACAGTTGTAGCAGGCATATTTTTGGGTGACATAGTATTGAGTTGGT
>JARCMA010000463.1 GCA_030248405.1 Microcoleus sp. MP8IB2.171 | reverse complement strand
TTTAAGCCCCCACCTTTAGGTGGATTGTTTTTAGGCAGGGGCTTAAATCCCCTGCCTAAAAACTTCGCACTCATCTGTCAACTGTCAACTGTCAACTGTTAACGGCTTTTTCTCAACCGAATTGCTAATGTTAAATATCCACTTAATGGAGTTAATGGAGGCGTTTTGATATGACAACTACTGCTTCTGCTTCCGGCCGCACTGGCCAGTTTCCCTTCGACTTTGCCCCGCAGCGGACTCAAGATGCTGACTTGTTGCGGCAACTCGATTTCGTGCCCGGTTTGAAGGAAATATTGGCTTTGCGACAAGTTCATGCTTTGGAACACGCTACTGTTTGGGTACTGGGCCAATCGGTTGGTGCGACTACAGCAAGAACCGATAATGAGTTATTGGGCGGGATGTCCACAGACCAAGGGTTTTATCTTTATGGCCACGTTAACATTGCACAGTTGCGTCAGGCAGTGCGCGAGGCTTTGCAGCGGATTGCCGGCGGAGAGTGGGATTTAGCCGTACATCCCCGCTGTGGCACGAATTTGTCGGTGGCAATGCTGCTGACGGCAGGACTTGCTGTCGGCATCAATTTAGCCCTGCCTCGGGGGCCCCTTCTGCAACTTTTCGGTTTGGGTGCAGCGGCTGCTGCTGCGGCTCAGTTAGCTCCTGATGTGGGATCTCTGGCTCAGCGGTACATCACAACTGCTATTCCGTTTAATTTGAGTGTTGTTGATATTACTGTAAGTCAGGACTTCTGGGGACGCGAAGCTCATTTTGTGCGGGTGCGTTGGGTTGAATAGCTGCACAGTATCAAGCCCGATCGATAGATCTAACTCATCTGCGTTAATCTGTGTTAATCTGCCTGTATCTGCGGTCAAAAAAAGAGAATTTCTTCACCGCAGATGACAAGGGATTGACGCGGATTCACGCCGATGAAGAGAATAGATATCTGAATGATTCCGATGCAGCGCGGATTTGATATAACTAATAACAATTAACTCATGACTTCTGGGTGATCTAAGCTCCTAAATGCGATCGGGATCTACTCCTAATTCTCGCAACCTCACCGCCAATCTTTCAGCCCGTTGGCCCTGCTCATCAGCCCGTTGGCGCTCCACCGCAGCTTGCTGCTCAAGTTCCTGGAACCGAGCTTGTTCTGCTTTAATCAACCCTTCAACTAATGGCGGAGACAGTATTTCATTCACTGATAATGTCAGATTGGGAAATACTACAGACACCATTTGTTGCCCCGCCCTAAAATCAGTCTGGGTATAGATATCTTCACCTTCAGGAAAGGCTAAAACTCGCACCAATTCCTTGTTATGTGTAGGGTCAACAATTACATATTCGGGCACGTTAGCTAATTCGTACTCAGCTCGTTTAATCACATAATCGGCGCGCCGATTTTGACTCACTACCTCTATGACTAACAGCGGCTTTTCTTCAAAATCGAGGATACCAGAACCTGGTCTAGCAGCAGCTTGTTCTAAAAGACTTTGAGTACAAACAACTACATCAGGAATCCGAGAGGTATCTTCTTCTGTTCTTACTCCTAAACCTGTTTTTGCTACTAAGTCAAGATTATGTTCAGCTAGGTAACGCTGCAATTTGTAAACTAAATATTCGCAAATTTTGATATGTAAAACTGTGGCGGTTGGCATCGGAATTAATTTGCCTTTGTACAGTTCATATTGTAGATCGGAATCAGTTTGATAAAATCGGTATTCTTCAAAGGTCAAAGTGGGTGAAGTATCAATTTGCTTTGATTCAACAACTGGCACTACAGATTGAGACATATCTTTTCACCGATGTCGATATAATTCTATTATATTCAATCTGCCTCGATCTGCGTGCATTTGCGGTTAAAAATTCCCAATTATCGATCGCACTCGCCACCAGAATTGTCAGAGAATAGTTGAATAGTGTAAAATCAACTTTGCGATCGCCTCGACAACTCGACCTCACCATTCCGTACACCATCCGAGTTCCTATGTCAATCAAAAAAATTCTTTCCATAGCGCTGTTAATTTTCATCCCCATTTCCATCGCCGCTGAGTATTTGCACTGGGGTTCCCTCACAGTTTTCATCACATCCGCTTTAGGCATTATACCTCTGGCGATTTGGTTGAGCACAGCAACAGAAGAAGTGGCGATCGTCACAGGGCCATCCATAGGCGGCTTATTAAATGCAGTCTTCGGCAATGCTACAGAATTAATTATTGCCATAGTTGCCCTAAAAGCTGGCTTAATTGACATTGTGAAAGCCAGCATCACGGGCACCATTATCAGCAACTTACTCTTAGTTATGGGATTGTCCATGCTGCTAGGAGGACTAAAGTACAAAGAACAAGAATTTAAGCCAGTCATCGCGCGGGTGAACGGTTCCACAATGACTCTAGCGGTGATTGCCATTCTGCTGCCGGCGATGGTAATTTACACCTCAAATGGAGTGGAACCAGCAGCCATTCAGAATCTTTCCTTAATAACTGCGATCGTCCTAATTGCAGTTTACGCTCTAACTCTGCTATTTTCCTTAAAAACTCACAGCTATCTTTACGAAGTCAGCTTGCTAGAACTAGAGTCAGAAAATCCTCAAAATACCAAAGAGGAATCTACTACGCACAAACCGAATTTGTGGCTATGGATAGGAGTGCTAGTTGCCTCAACTGTTGCCGTTGCTTTTGAATCAGAAATTTTCGTTGGTGTTGTCGAAGAAACTACCAAAGGATTGGGATTGACGCCGCTGTTTACGGGGGTAATTCTGTTGCCGATTGTTGGCGGTGCGGCCGAATATGTAACTGCGGTAGGAGTTGCGATGAAAAACAATATGGATTTGTCAGTTTCTGTCGCAATGGGTTCCAGTTTGCTGGTTGCTTTGCTGGTAGCGCCGGTGTTGGTGATTATTGGATTAGTGATCGATCAGCCGATGGATTTAAACTTTAGTCCGTTTGAAGTAGTCGCAGTTGCGATCGCAGTTACAATAGCTAATTTAATCAGTCTTGACGGGCGCTCTAATTGGCTGGAAGGAGTGCTGCTTTTAGCAACATATACCGTGTTAGCAGCGGCATTTTACTTTCATCCCGTTACTTGAAGTAATAATTGCCGATTAGACGGCGAATAGAATTCGCGCCTATACAAACAAAACTCACTCCAAGCGGGTTGAAGAATAGACGGCGAATAGAATTCGCGCCTACACAAACAAAACCCGCCTCCGCGGGTTGAAGATAAGAAGACCGGGCGTTTAAAATTATCTGATTTTCTTTACACCGCGGAGGCGGACATTGTTTGTGTAGGCGCGGTTTCAACCGTACATCCTATCTTTAAAATGCGACTAAATCGCGCCACTTGTCTACTGTTTTGTTTCCGACTCCTGGCAAGTTTTCCACATCCTCCCAAGACTGAAAAGGCTGTTTTTCCCGCGCTGCAATAATTTTCTGGGCTAACTTCGAGCCTACTCCTGGTAAAGTTTCTAATTCTTCCTGAGTTGCGCTATTCAAATTAACTAACTTTTTGCCAGAAATTTGAGGTTTAGCATCGGAAAATTTTGATGCTGCTTGCACTGATTCGCACTCTTTTTTTTTCGCGTCGATTCTCTGTTTGATGCGGTGGGGAATTCCCAAGATTGCACCTTTGTAAAGCCGATCGAACTCCCGCTCAAAATGGGCCGCAACTGTCGGACTCTCGATCGCCAGCAACGTCTCATCATTCCTGTGATTTGCAGCCTCACTCCAGTTGTGAGAACCTGCAATCACCGTTTTTCCGTCGATAACGCCGAATTTGTGGTGCAGGCGATCGCCCATTGGTAACTGCGGCACACCCACCGTAGTCAGCGGCTTTCTCCACGGGCGATTGTCAGATTCTAAGCGACAATCCTGCATCAAAGTCGCCCCCATCATGTCTAAACCTTCGCTGTAAGGGCGATAAATGAAATTTGAGTCAATCAAAGCTCGCACCGCCACACCGCGCCTAGATTCAAGTTCTAGAGTATTTGACAACCGTTGGGCGGAAAATACAAACAGTGCCAAATTAACCGACTGTTTCGCCTTTGCTAAAGTTTGATTTATCAAACTGTTAACGCTTTTTTCCCAAGGCAAAGTCGCACTCGTTGGTGAAAATTGCACCGCAATAGTCGCATTTCCTACTATTACTTTTTGGGCTGAACGAAACGGCTTTTTGATGCCAAATTTGCTGTCCGGTTTACCTCCTGGCCCGTCGCCCCACATAATGTTAAATTCTTGAGTAAATAGTTGCGCTAATTTAGGGCTGGCAATTTGCAGCAAATTGTTGGCATTGCCGCGACTTGCTGCTGTCTTGAAATCGCCGTGGATATCGCTGGTTGTAAAATTAGCCGAAGTTACGATGACTGTTTTGCTGTCAATTACTACAAATTTGTGGTGCATCAAACCGCTGCCTTTACTTCCATCAGCAGTATCATCAATTACAGGAATTCCCGCATCTTTGAGAATTACAAAAGCATCATTTTGCTTAATTTCTTCCGGGCTTAATTTGCCGTCTTTATTGGTATCGGCGAGTTGCAAAAATTCGCTGTAACGATCGCGCTCTCGATCGGGTAACTTCACTAACTCCTGGGCTGTATAATCGCTCCAAGGACGATTGTACAGATGTTCGACTATTAATCTGACTTTAATGCCCGATCGCGCGCGATCGGCCATTTGTCGCGCAATACCGGGTAAGCGAAACTCCTGAACCGCCACATCTACGGTCGATCCAGCGCTTGCTATAGCCTCAGCGACCAACTTTTCTAAATCATCCCCAGGTCTAGTTTGCGCGCGATAAGGCTCCGTATAATTAGAAGTGAGGGACTGATTGAAGTATACTTGCAACAAGGCGTCTTGAGGCAGCGGAGGCAGACTCGGAGGCAAATTCTGCACGTCCTGCTTGGCTTGTCCGCAACCCGCCAGGGCGATCGCCAGCAGTCCAGCACAGCACAAACCGAGTAAATTATCATCAAATACAGTCACAAAATTTAAAAAATTATTGAGGTTATAGGCTTACCCACAATTCAAACATATTCGATAAAGTAAACTTAGAACCTATAAATTTTATGAAAGGGAATAGATTTTACGTCTTGTAGAACTGCCTCGATGCCGGAAGCATCACTGGTAGGGTAGCAGCATTCAGGGGCGTGGGTCAAACCCGATACTGCTGCTTTATGGCTAAAAGAAAAACAATTTTTGATTGCGGTCACAAAGGATATGGTAAAGCGTGCCATCGCTGCACGCAAGAGTTGGTGGCGCAGCAGCAATATGTTGAAATGCTGGCAGAAAAACAAACCAAAAAACAAGAGAGGGAAGCATCATTTGCTAGAGATGCGATCGATCTCAGAGGTCTGCCAGACCATGTAGTTACTAAAGCTCGCGCTATTATAGCAGCTTTGGGGGAAAATAAGAATTACAGAGATTTCGGAGGCAAACGTCTGCGTCACAACCGCTGGATTGTGAGTATTCCTGTAACACGCAACTACAGAATGCTTTGTGAAGATTGCGGCACTTTCTTAATTCCCCAAAAAGTTTTGTCCCACGAAGAGTACAACGTTTGTAAACCAGGAAGTCATTAGACATTGGTCATTAGTCATTAGTCATTGGTCATTAGTCATTGGTCATTAGTCATTAGTCATTAGTTATTCGTTCTTTAAAATCATGCAAATTTACCTCGACTATAGCGCCACCACCCCGACACGCCCAGAAGCAATTGAAGCCATGCAAAAAGCCCTCACTCAGCAGTGGGGAAATCCTTCTAGCTTGCACGAATGGGGACAAAGAGCCGCCACTACTTTAGAATTAGCTAGAATGCAGGTTGCTAGCTTGATTAATGCGCTACCGGAATCGATGATTTTTACTTCTGGTGGCACTGAAGCTGACAATTTAGCAATTATGGGAGTTGCGCGTCTTTATACAAAACCGCAGCATATCATTATTTCCAGCGTAGAGCATTCGGCAGTATCAGAAACGGCGCGACAACTCGAAGAATTGGGATGGGAAGTAACGCGATTGCCGGTAGATAAATATGGGCGAATTCATCCTTTGGATTTGCAAGAATCACTGCGATCGCATACAGTGTTAATTTCGATCATCTACGGACAAAGCGAAGTTGGGACGCTGCAACCAATAGAAGCATTATCACAAATTGCGCGCGATCGCAATATCCTGTTTCATACCGATGCAGTGCAAGTTGCCGGCAAACTGCCGATTGATGTGCAGAAACTGCCCGTAGACTTGCTTTCGCTTTCCAGTCACAAACTTTACGGGCCGCAAGGTGCAGGCGCGCTGTACGTGCGTCCAGGACTAGAATTAGTGCCAATGTTCGGCGGGGGCGGGCAGGAGTTGAAACTGCGTTCAGGGACGCAAGCACTGCCCGCTATCGTCGGTTTTGGGGTGGCGGCGGAGTTGGCTTTGCAGGAAATGGATGTGGAAACGCCGAGGTTAATTGGATTGCGCGATCGACTTTTTGACCGATTATCCCACATACCCAGTTTAGTACCAACGGGCGATCGCTATTACCGACTGCCGCACCACACCAGTTTTTGCATCGTCTCCCCTTCCTGTCGCCCTTACCAAAAGAGAGATACAGCGCGAATCACAGGCAAAACTCTGGTGAGAAAGCTAAATTTAGCCGGAATTGGCATTAGTTCCGGTGCCGCTTGCAGCAGCGGTAAACTCACACCCAGTCCGATATTATTGGCAATGGGATATGATGAAATCGGCGCGGTTGGTGGAATTCGCTTGACACTGGGACGCGAAACCACGGAAGCTGATATTGATTGGACGGTAATTGCGATCGGACAAATTTTAGATAGATTAATGCCCAAGGTAGCATTGTGCAGACATTAGAAATAATCTAAGAAACCGGGTTTTTTCCGATATTTTCGCATCAAATCGAATATCTTCGCAAAAACCCGGTTTCTCGCCACCCACCCATTCTTCATCCGCGTCCATCCGCGTAAATCCGCCAACATCTGCGGTCAAATCATGAAAATACTGGTATATAATTAAAATAGAACAGAGTGGAGTCAAAGCTATGTCAACCACAGAAAAAGTTCGCTGGACAAGCGCTGATTTAGAATCCTTACCCGATAATGGCAACCGTTATGAGATAATCGAAGGAGAATTGGTTGTCACAGGAATGCCACAATGGAAACATCAAGTAGTTACTAACAATGTTTGTGCAGAGTTAACTATTTGGTCGAAACAGACTGGTTTAGGTAAGGCTGCAACAAATCCAGGTATTGTTTTCACCGATACAGATGAAGTGATTCCTGATGTAGTTTGGGTAAGCTATGAACGTTTAGCACAAATATTAGATGAAGCCGGACATTTGGCGGGTGCACCGGAGTTGGTGGTAGAGGTGATGTCTCCCGGTGAAGAGAATGAAAAGCGCGATCGCCAATCCAAGCTAAAATTATATTCAGTTCAAGGCGTGCGCGAATATTGGATTTTTGACCGCATACAGGAAAAAGTAGAAATTTACCGTCGGGAAAGCGGAATTTTGAAATTAGCGATGACTTTATTTAAAGAAGATAACTTAACCAGTCCTTTGTTAGCGGGTTTTAGCGTATCAGTGGCGGAACTATTTGCGTAGATATTAACCAAAGCACAAATATCGGTTTTTTTCCCATCTCTTTCATACATCCTGTAGGGGCGGGTTCACCAACAATAATTGCCTGAAACCAACAATCTCAAAAACCCGCCCCCACCCAACGATAAATCATCATGTACATTTTGGCGATGCGATGCAGATTTCAGGTTAATGTAGGTTATCGGTGGTGGCGGGGCGGGTTTATCTAAATGGTTGATAATTGTTATATATTGTTGGTGAACCCGCCCCTACAAAATAACCCCCAACCATGATAAAATAAATCCGATATTATTCACAACTCCTCACAATGGAAGAAAACCGCGACCAAGCCTACCTACAACTAATTCACACCCTGCTGAATTGCCCCAACGGCACCGAGCCCCAGATATTACAAGATAACTCAGAATTGTTAGATGTCGAATTTCTGGAAACTTGCGAGTTAGTAGCAGAAAAAATGGCACAGCAAGGAGGAGAAAACGGCGCTAGCTTCCTGCGAAGTCTGATTAGTCAGCTATTACAATTAATCGACATCAACGATGGCGATAACTCCGAAGGTGAAAATCCCCAAGAGTATGCAAACTTTATCCTAGAATTATTGCAAGCAGAAGATGCTAGCAATAGCAATGCAGCAGTAATTCACCCCATGCTAGCCAAACGAAAACATCTCCTCAACGACAGTTTTCCTAACATCTTAGAGCAAGTATTGCAGAGGTTGACTGGTGGCGAAAATGCCCAAACGATTGAGTCAATGATCGGCCTCGTTGAAGACTTGACCATTAATATTAGCAATTTTTCCGGTGGGAATAGAGCGAATAATGTTGAAGTTGCCATTGCCGCTTATCAACTTGTTTTGAATAATCGGCAACCGGGAAGCGAAAAATTTGCTCAAACTCAAAACAACTTAGCGGCGGCCTATATTACCAGAATAAAGGGTTCGCGGGCTGAAAATGTGGAAATGGCGATCGCCCTTTATGGCGCTGCTTTAACAGTCTACACCCTTGAGGCTTTCCCGGAAGATTGGGGAATGGCTCAAAATAACCTAGCTGCTGCTTACGCCAACAGAATCACCGGTGCGCGGGCGGAAAATGTGGAAAGCGCGATCGCATTTTTTGAGGCTGCTTTAACTGTTCGTACCCCTGAACAGTTTCCTGAAGATTGGGCAATGATTCAATATAACTTAGGTAATGCCCATAATGACAGAATCAACGGTTCGCGGGCGGAAAATCTCGAAAAGGCGCGATCGTTTTATGAGGCTGCTTTAACAGTATATACCCGTGAGGCTTTCCCTGAATATTGGGCTATGATTCAAAAGAAGCTGGCTAATGCCTAATGTGAGGCAGCCTTAACAATCTCAGAAACCGGGTTTTTTCCGATATCTTCGCATCAAATCGAATATCTTCGCAAAAACCCGGTTTCTCGCTACGACGTACAATCTCAGAAACCGGGTTTTTTCCGATATCTTCGCATCAAATCGAATATCTTCGCAAAAACCCGGTTTCTCGCTACCCACGCACCATCTCAGAAACCGGGTTTTTTCCGATATCTTCGCATCAAATCAAATATCTTCGCAAAAACCCGGTTTCTCGCTACCCACCCACAACCATGATAAAATAAATCTGGTGTTATTCAGAACTCCCCACAATGGAAGAAAACCGCGATCGACTCCAATCCGAAGGTGAATATTCCCCAGAATATGTAAAATTTATCCTAGAATTATTGGAAGCAGAAGCAAGCTATAGCGGCATTCAAATAATTTACCCCATACTAAAACAACGGCAACATCTCCTCAATGCCCGTTTTGCCGAGACATTACAGCAAGAAGCCCAGAGGTTAATTGCAGGAAAAAATTCACAAAAAATTAAGTCAATAGTCGGCATCATTGAAAATTTGAGTATTCATATTATTGAATTTCCCCTTGGCAGTAGATCGAATAATATTGAAATTGCAATTACTGGTTATCAAATAGTTTTAAATAATCGGCAACCGGGAAGCGAAATGTCTGCTCAAACTCAAAATAACCTAGCTAATGCCTACAGTAACAGGATAAACGGTTCGCGGGCCGAAAATCTGGAACGGGCGATCGAGTTTTATGAGGCTGCTTTAACAGTCTATACCCTTGAGGATTTCCCTGAAAAATGGGCAATTACTCAAAATAACCTAGCTATTGCCTACAGTTACAGAATAAACGGTTCGCGGGCCGAAAATCTGGAACGGGCGATCAAGTTTTATGACGCTGCTTTAACAGTCAGAACTCGTGAGGATTTCCCTGAATATTGGGCAGATACTCAAAATAACCTAGCTGCTGCCTACACTCACAGGATAAACGGTTCGCGGGCCGAAAATCTGGAACGGGCGATCAAGTTTTATGACGCTGCTTTAACT
>JARCMA010000462.1 GCA_030248405.1 Microcoleus sp. MP8IB2.171 | reverse complement strand
GTGCATCACCAGGCAAAACGCAACTATTACCAAAACAAACCGCTTCATCCAGATTGTTTCTCTGATTCTGCAAATTTAGATCCTCAAGGTCGCAAGCCGCTAGTGTTCCACAGTTGTAAAATAACTGTCGCAGCATCGAGAGCAAATAAATCGGCGTCAAAATGAGTCCCACTGCCGCCAGGAACACAATCACCGCGCGGAAAGAACCGCTGTACATATCGCTAGTTGCGACGCCCACAAACACTGATAATTCGCTAGCAAAACCGCTCATGCCGGGGAGTGCCAAGGATGCCATCGCGCCTGCGGTAAACAAGGCAAACACTTTCGGCATGACTTTCCCAATCTCGCCCATCTCGTCCATGATCATTGTATGGGTGCGATCGTAAGTAACGCCAGCCAGGAAGAATAATACTGAGGCGATTAAACCGTGGGAAATCATTTGCAACAGCGCCCCGTTGATACCCAAATCCGTGAAGGAAGCAATACCCAACAACACGAATCCCATGTGAGAAATCGACGAATTCGCTAAGCGGCGCTTCATGTTCGATTGGCCGAAGGAATTCAGCGCGCCGTAGATAATATTGACCACGCCGAGCACCGCCATAATCGGTGCAAAGTAAACGTGTGCTTTGGGGAGAAGTTCTAAGTTCAGGCGAATCAATCCGTATCCGCCCATTTTCAGCAATACGCCGGCTAGAATCATCGACACGGGAGAAGATGCTTCACCGTGGGCATCAGGTAGCCAAGTGTGGAAGGGGAAAATCGCCAGTTTCACACCGAAGGCAATCAGCAATCCCGCATAAAGCAAGAGTTCTAAACCTAGGGGGTAGTCCTTTAAGCCGAGTTCTACCATGTCGAAGGTGGGGGTGCCTCCGCCGTAGAATCCCATTGCTAAGGCAGCTACCAGAATAAAGATGGAAGCGCCGGCGGTGTAAATCAAGAATTTGGTAGCTGCGTAGCGGCGGTTTTGTCCGCCCCAAATCGAGATTAGCAGGTACACCGGAATTAGTTCTAGTTCCCAGACAATGAACAGCAGCATGATGTCTTGGGCGACGAAAACTCCTATTTGTGCCGAGTACATCACCAGCATCAGGAAGTAGAATAGTCGTGGCTTGCGATCGACTTCCCAGGCTGCAAAGATTGATAGTGTCGTCACCAATCCCGCCAACAGTACCAACGGAACTGACAGTCCGTCAACGGAAACAGACCAGTTGAGGCCTAAAGAAGGTATCCAGGAATATTTCTCGACGATTTGGAAAGTAGAGATGCTTGGATCGTAATGAGTCCAAAACACCCAGCACATTAATACAAAATCTGCAATACCTACGCCTAGGGCATACCAGCGAATGGTTTTGCCGTCTGTATCGGGCAGAAAAGGGATGGCGAGGGAAGCTACGAGGGGTAGGATGACAATTGCGGTCAGCCAAGGAAATTGATCCGCTACCATGATAGTGAGAATAAATACTTAGTTGGAAGTTACCAAGATTATAATACTAAACGTAATAAACAATTAAGATTTGTAAATATTTTTTTGAGAGATCTGCGGAGTAAGTCAGGAATACACAATTTGCTGCAAAAGTCAAGAAATTTTGCAGTTATTAGTTCAGGAGTCATTAGTCGCACCTTAGCGGTTAACAATTACCGATGATTGATTACCGATGATCGATTACCCTGTTGTGCAGTGGAAAAATGCGGTAAATATTCAGATCGATCGAGATAAAGTCAAGAGTTGTTCGGCGAAAGATGCAATTAAAGTGCGATCGACCAATTGCGATCGCCATTTTTCCGGTATACCAGATTCTCCGTAAAAAGCCCCAGCCAACTGTCCGTAAACCGCACCAGTTGTATCCGCATCATCGCCCAAATTCACAGCCAATAAACAGCCTTCAGCAAAAGAAGAACTGTTATAAAACGCCCAAAGTGCCGCCTCCAAAGACTTGACAACATAACCCGTACCTTTAATTTCAGGAGGTTGTCGCAGTTTAAAAGAACCCGCCGCAATCTCATCAATCTCTGCCACCAGCGGATTTGCTGCCCAATATCCCGAAATCGGACAATATCTTTCCGAAAGCAACACATCTTTAGCAACTCCATTCACCGCCCCCGCAATTAAAGCACCGAAATAACGGCAAGCATCCACACAAGTAGCAGCACCGTGAGTAGTTCTCGAACTTTCTGCAGATTTTTCTATGACTTCCAAAGGATTTGTAGCATAAAACAAAGGCACGGGAGCCAAACGCATAATCGAACCATTTCCAGCAGCCTGAGCATCGGTAGAACCACAGAAAGGTTTTCCTGTATTTTTAAACAGCCAAAGTGCTTGTCGCACCGTATTGCCAATATCAAAACATTTACCAGTGCTGCTCAAATGTCCGTCTCGCCACCACCGCAAATAAGTTTCTAATTGATGGACTGGATCGAAACCTTGTTTTTCAATCAAACTTTCTGCTAAACAAAGTGCCATTGATGTATCATCAGTCCACTCTCCAGGTTGCAGTCGAAACGGGCCGCCGCCAACCATATCGTTAATAGGCGCAAACGTTCCGGGGCGATGGAATTCTAAAGTTGTTCCCAAAGCGTCGCCAACTGCTAAACCGAGAAGACTGCCGCGATAACGTTCTATTGGCTGCATGGTAATTGAAGATTAATAATTACAGGACTTAGGCAAAAAGTGGTTTGATGGGAGCATCTTAGTTTTGCATTTACAGGGAGTGCGAGTGTCTCGATCGCTATAGGTATATGTATAGCGATCGTCCCGCTCGCACTCCTCAAAAACGCTTTTTACTCTTTCGTGAGATGCTCCCGGTTTGATACTCTATTTATAGCGCTAAGGTGTGCAGTGCACACTCTACTTTGTTCTTCCCTTGATTCTCTTTCTCTGTGTCTTCTGCGCTCTCTGCGGTGAATAAACAAAATCTTGTTCAAAAATGAAATAGAATTGCGATACTTGCCGTTCAAAATAAAAAAACTAGATGTTTCCGCCCACAGGCTGAGCCAAAAGACGACTCAAGGTAATATTGATGTTAACCTGTCCCTACCTGAGATCGAACTGTTTCATGATACCCGATGCCTCTGCCGGAGCGGCTGCTGCCACTCAATCAACACCCGAAGTCAGCTTAGAGCTGCAAGTCCGACTCAAGACTGAAGATGGACAGCTACTGTTGCTACTCCCCCCAGAAGCCAACAGCGAACCCGCAACAGCCTCCGCCTCGACTTGGACTGAACTTTGGCAGCAGCTAAAAGTCAGGCTGAATGCAGGAGAACGCTTTTGGCAGCCAAACGCAGAAGTACAATTGATGGGGAACGATCGACTTTTAGATATCCGCCAACTCCAAGAAATCGCTGATGCACTAGCCGAAGTGGAACTGCAACTCAAACGAGTCCACACCAGTCGCCGCCAAACCGCCGTTGCCGCAGCTACGGCAGGCTATTGTGTAGAACAGCAGCCTCCGGTTTCTTCCCTGAATAAAGCCGCAGCCGAAAAACCGCAATCCCTGGCGGAACCTTTATATTTGCAGATGACAGTGCGATCGGGCGTAGAAATTCGTCATCCCGGCACCGTCGTACTTTTGGGAGACGTAAATCCCGGCGGCTCAGTCATCGCCGGAGGCGATATCCTAGTTTGGGGCCGTTTGCGGGGAGTCGTGCACGCCGGTGCCGGTGGCAATACCAAAAGCGTGATTATGACCTTGCAGATGGAACCGATGGTGATTAGGATTGCTAAGTATGTTGCCAGAGGCCCAGAAACCTCACCCGCTCAGTTTTTCCCGGAAGTCGCCTATGTGACACCCCAAGGGATTCGGATCGGTAGAGCCTCTGATTTTGACAAATCGCAGTTAGTCGGGGGTAATGAGTAATCGATAATGGTTCAGTTGACAGTTGACAGTTGACAGTTGACCTGGGATAGCGACCTCTACCTGGAAGGAAGAGGATTGGAGTAATGAATAGTCTTCTTTTAATTTCTCCCTACAAGGGAGAGGCTTTAAACCAATTCTTTCTGG
>JARCMA010000461.1 GCA_030248405.1 Microcoleus sp. MP8IB2.171 | reverse complement strand
CCGAAATATTGGTAGCCCACAAACAATTTCACTAAACCCGCCCCCACCTCACCAACAACCTCAAATAACCCTGAAAATCTGATTATTTAGCATCTGCGTGAGGGCGGGGCGGGTTTATAGGATTTGTCGATGGGTGACAAATATTTTTGTGAACCCGCCACTACAGGTTTTTGATATTAGTGCGCCGAAATAAATCGATTTATGTTTGAAAAATCACCTTCTCTGTGCTAAAATTATTCTAAGGAAGAACTGCCGATCGTTAAAAAAACTATGATTTAATTAAGGCGATCGCGCTTACCAAATTTAGGCTAAAATAGACTGATTACAACCTCAGCCGAAAAATGACTCCCGCTGAAAAAATATCTCTTTTTCAACAAGCAATAGAAACCGTAGAATCTCTTTCACCAGAAGAGCAGATTATCCTGATCGATATCATTCAAAACCGACTTAAACAACCGCGTCGAGATGAACTGTTACAAGCAGTTGCAGAGTCAGAGAAAGATTATGCACAAGGCAATGTACGTCGTGGTACAGTTGCCGACTTGATGGCGGAGTTGAAGGAGTGAAAACCTTAGTCTGGAGTTCAGCTTTTAAGAAATGGCGCGATTAGGCTTCAAAAGACAAGTATGCAAATGCTTAAAGATATTATCTCGGTTAAGCCGTTAGAATTATATCAACTACATCTCAAGTTTGAAGACGATATAGAGGGAGTTGTTGATATCAGTCAACTGATTGAATTCACGGGAATATTTTCCCCTTTAGAAGACCTGAGTTACTTTCTTCAAGTCAAAATTAATCCAGATTTGGGGACTATTTACTGGGACAATGGAGCAGATTTAGACCCAGATGTTCTCTACTCAATTATTACAAATCAGCCAATCGCTACCTATGAAAAAGAGTCTGTCAGTCGATTTTAGATTTGAGATTGCTTGCTGGAGTGAAAAATTGATTTAAATGTCACAACAGCTTATGATTTAATTAAGACGATTTAATTAAGGCGATCGCGACTTCCTAAAAGTAATAAAATAGGTTTATGTTCACCCCCGATCGCGCAATCCACTCATGCTATGCTGACGGCACAATAGTATTTGAACAACAAGAGCCAAAACGCTTACCAGGAAGTAACAGACCCCTGCCTGACAGCAGCGCTATTGGGCCTCATTCACAACTGCGATGGGATATAATTAATCATAGAATTTATCAAGCTCGTGAATTTGACAGTAACGGCTATCCAGTTCGCGATATTGACTTCACCAGTCCCACCTATAGAAATGGCAACCCACGCCCCAACCATGCACCTCCCCCTCATCAACACCTGTGGCAATTTAACGATCGCCAAATTGGAGTGCGATCTGGTTTCAAAAGACAAGGCGGTGGTGGTTCTCCCTTAGATATACCATAAAAACAGGACTAAAAACCATGCGCGGTATTACGATTAGTGACTCAACCCCTGACGGTTTTCTCGCTGTCAACCTCATAGCTATCCTAGAGATAATCGCCCCCGCAATTGCAACAACTCAGTGGCAAATTACTAACTTAGAATGTCTAGGAACAACAGCCGAAAAACTTTGTCAAATAGCAGACAATCGGCAATTAATTTCCAGTGAATTGTTGTTAAAATTAGTAGCAGAAATCACGCAAGTAATTGACGGTAAGTTTCAAGGCTATCTTCTGAATGAAAATCAGCCTTGGTTAATAATCACCGCAGTAGATAGTAGCGCATACGATGTTGAAACTGTAGATGAAAATATCCTAAATCAAATTAGACAGCAGTTTCAGCAAATTAGTGAATTGCCGATACTTTTAACTGTATAGTATGCAGATGCTTAACATCGACCCTGTAATATGTTATGGTTTTTTCTGGCTGTTCTACTTAACTAAAAATCTATGAAAATTGTTTTTTTCGGCACTCCCGATTTTGCTGTTCCCACTTTGTCCAGTTTGCTGAGTCATCCCGAATTCGAGGTGGTAGCTGTTGTCACTCAGCCGGATAAACGCCGGGGAAGAGGCAATCAATTGATGCCTTCACCCGTCAAAATAGCGGCTTTAAATCACAGTCTCCCAGTTTTGCAGCCGTCACGAATCAAGAAAGATCCCGAAATAATTGCCAAATTGCGGGAAGCGGAAGCCGATGTGTTTGTAGTGGTGGCTTACGGCCAGATTTTGTCTCAAGCAATTCTGGATATTCCTAGTTTGGCTTGCGTTAATGTTCACGGTTCGATTTTGCCGAAGTATCGCGGGGCGGCACCGATTCAGCGCTGTCTTTATGACGGGGAAAAGGAAACTGGAATTACCACGATGCTGATGGATGCTGGGATGGATACTGGGGCGATGCTGTTGAAGGATTTTGCGGGGATTACGCTTTTGGATAATGCTGATTCTTTAGGTGACAGACTGTCAGAAATTGGGGCGGATTTGTTGGTGGAAACTTTGGTTAAGTTGAGGGATGGGAAGATTGAAGCGGTTGCTCAAAATGAGGCTGAGGCGACTTATGCGCCGATGATTAAGGGTGCTGATTTTGTGTTGGATTGGTCGAAAAGTTCGATCGCCCTTCATAATCAAGTTAGGGGTTTTTTCCCGGATTGCACTACGAGTTTTCGCGGTAATTCTCTGAAAGTGATCGCAACTGTGCCCGTGGGGCCGGAATATTGGCTGCAAATGCCGCCGGAGTTGAGGGTTTTGGAACGCGATTGGCCGCTTTTAGCCCAGTTGTCGGGCGCAAATGGGGAGGTTGTTAAGGTTGTGAAGGGCTTTGGGGCGATCGTCCAAACTGGCGATGGTTTGTTATTATTGCGAGAGGTGCAGTTGGCGGGGAAAAAGGTGCAATCTGGGGTAGATTTTGCCAATGGGGCTCGGTTGGCGGTGGGTGAGGTTTTCGGGGGTGTGGAGGTTAAGGGTTAGAACGAAAATGATATAATATCAAATCCACTCCTTATCGGAATTATTCGTTTCTCTCTCTAGTTATATCAAATCCGTTAGTATTGGAATTATTCATCTCTCTCTGATCTTCCTCTGTGTTCTCTGCGTTCTCTGCGGTTAAATCATTCCGGTAAATCAGAATTGATATAACTTACCTAAAATT
>JARCMA010000460.1 GCA_030248405.1 Microcoleus sp. MP8IB2.171 | reverse complement strand
TAAACCAAATACCCGTTCGATTGAACCAAGTATCGAGCCTAATTTAGTTAGTCCCAGAGGGTTTTATCTCCCCAAGCGTTCGAGAATTACTTCTCATGTAAGTTTTGGGTGTACGAGAGAATTATCCGCATTCCTTACTACGGTATTTATGAAATGAGAACGGGCAATTTAGAAGTCTATCACCTAATAGATTTTGTGTATCGAAGGATGGAGCCAAACGAACGCGGTCACTATCCGATTCCTGTACTAGATGTAGAATTGGGACTGTGGCAGGGAAGCTATCAAAATCAAGAACTACTTTGGCTGCGGTGATGGGATTCGCAGGGGAATTTGCTGTTAACTGGCTCCGAACAAGTTGAAATTGAGCGGGCTAGAACCGAACAAGAACGGGAAAGAGCTGAACAAGCAGAGCGAAAAGCCGCCCAGTTAGCGGAGCGACTGCGAGCACTGGGAATCGATCCCGATGCTGAGGATTGATCTCAAAGTCCCAAAACTCTCTCTGTAGCGCGAGCATCCCGCACCTTACTTTTATATCATACAAAACCAAGCTTATGGAAACTAAACCACCTCTACCGCCCTTTACGTTGGAAACGGCTAAAGCCAAAGTTCAAGCTGCTGAAGATGCCTGGAATACCCGCGATCCCGAACGAGTAGCCTTAGCTTATACGGAAGATTCTCAGTGGCGAAACCGCGCCGAATTTTTCAGCGGACGGGAACAAATCAAGGCTTTTTTAAGACGAAAATGGGCAAAGGAATTAGATTACCGTTTAAAGAAAGAACTGTGGAGTTTTACAGACAATCGGATTTCTGTTCGCTTCGAGTATGAGTGGCACGATGATTCTGGCTACTGGTATCGCGCCTATGGTAATGAACAGTGGGAATTTGCAGAAAATGGGTTAATGCGAAGACGTGAAGCCAGCATTAATGATGTTCCCATTCAAGAGTCTGAACGGAAGTTTCGATAGAACATTTCTGGACTCCGACGAGAGAAACCGGGTTTTTTAGCCTGGATCAAGGGCTAGAACCAATAATTTTTGTAAAAAACCCGGTTTCTTCATAGGTTTTGTGTCCAGAAATGAGTGAGTTTAGACAGCAAAAGTGCGCGCTGGCCTGTTTGCTCAATCGCAAAGCAAACTCGGAGAAGTCAACACAAAGACATCCCTGGTTCCCACCCCTTCCGATTCCGGTTTAATCGGCGTAGTAAAGTGGAAAAACTCGTGGTCGTTAACTAACAGCAATTCTCCCGGATGCAGAATTTTATTAAAAACAGGCTTCTCTTTTTTAGCCAAGTACAAATGCGTTTCCCCGCCTACAATATTAGTTCTGTCAACCGAGAAAATCCCGATAAAATCAGTACCGTCTTGGTGAATTCCTTCCGGTGCGGGGTTTCCGAAATTGTGCGGCGAACAAGTCGTCCTGATTTGATGGATGCCGATTTCAGCTTCTGGGTGAATTTTGCAGGAATCGAAAAAAGCAAAAATCATCTGTTTGAAATTATCGAGGGCGATTAGTCGATCGTCCAATTCGGCAAATTCCCGCCTGATATCACCCACTAGCGGATTGTATGTTTTGCTTTGATACAAATAGCCGTGAGGTAACTTAACTAACTCATTTCCGTTGACTGCAAACCGCGATAATCTTCTAGAACGATACTTACCTTTCACATACGGATCGACAGGCATATCGTCAAAAAATTCCTTGAAACCTTCTAGCTTAATCGAGTTTACTTTTTTGAAAGTAAACATGAAAGCATAATCCAAATGAATGGATTCTAATACCGTTTTCATAGATTTTTCTCCATGAAGCCTTGCTCCCCTCCCTAATTTAGCCTTGAGGAGGTGTATGCTTCTACTCTAGCGCAGGTTTTTTGTATGTGTCGTAAAAGACACTACAAAAATTGCAAAGATATCGTAAAGTTTGCAAGATGAATCCGGGGGCTGGTTCTTCTTTTAATCCAAAATCCAAAATCTAAAATCTAAAATCTAAAATCGATTGACCGCTTTCACCAGCGACTGACAGGCCCGCAGGAAAACGGCAACATCGACCCCAAGTGCGACGTACTGAACGCCAGCATCAATCCACTGCTGGGCGATTTCGGGGTTTTCGGCAAAAGTACCTGCGGCTTTGCCTGCTTTGCGGATGGTTTGCACTGCTTCCTGCATCATGTCGATGACTCGGGGATCGCGGACTTGGCCGGGAATGCCGATCGACTGTGACAGATCGTAAGGCCCCAGAAAAATCACGTCAACCTCTGGCACAGTAACAATTTCTGCCAGGTTGTCGATGCCGCCTTTGCCTTCGACATGAATCACAACTAAGGATTCTTCGTTGAGTCGATCGGTGATATTTGTACCTGCGGCGGTGTAAAGTCCTGCCCGCGTAGCGAAGGAAAGACCTCGCGTGCCCAGAGGACTGTATTTAGCACTTTTGACAGCGGTTTCGGCATCGATTTTGCTTTCAATTTGAGGTACTTGAACGCCTGCACTGCCAATGTCGAGAGCTCGTTGAATTTGCGGCCCGTCGTTTTTGCGGACACGAACAATCGGTGCAATTCCGGTACAGTCGGCGGCGCGACACAAATCTTCAGCAGCAAGCGGGTGCAGGGGGCCGTGTTCCATATCGATAACGGCGAAATCAAATCCAGCGTGACCGCATATTTCCATGAATGCGGGATAAGCGCAGTTCATAAATAAACCGAGGACTGTTTCGCCTTGTTTAATTTTTTGTTTGAGTTGGTTTTGACGCATGGGTAATCCCGGAAAATTGAGTTTTTTTTACCGCAGATGAAGCCAGATTGTTTTAATAACACAGCTAAAATATTGTCGTGATAAATTAGTTTATGTTAATAGGATTGATAAAAATTTTATAGCTGCTTTTGCTTCTATTTTAAAAGGAATCAAGCACAAAAGCCAGCCAAAAATAAACATTCCTAAGATTGGTAAAAATATGGCTCCCACGGATGGTTCGACTAACCAAGCAAATAAAGAAAACATTCCAATACTGCCAGTTGTCCACAGCCAAAGAATCATAAATCCTAGAACTATTTTATGTAAACTCATCCGAATTTTTATGTAACAACCGAACTTTTGAGGATGTATATCTCCTTCTATAATTGGGATAAATGAATTGCGACCGATGATGATGCGATTGATTTTGAATCTCTTGCCAGAAATTGTTCCTTCATAGGGTTTGGCAGGTGGCGTGCCAAAGGGTAGAGTTATTCTAAAAAGTTTGGGAGGAGCGACAACTTCGTCCAACCTCGACACAACTTCCGAAAAAGTTAAACTGGTAGTAATTGTTAAACTCTCAAAAGGAATAAATAACCTAAAAAATTTGACGATCTTGAGCATAAGGTTCATCCGGCTGTTCAATAGTTGTTGCTGGTATTAATGCCTCTTTTCTAAAACAAGTTTGCCCTGACAACACCGCGAAATACCAGTATACTGCAAAATAAACATTTAGATGGGATGAGTGTTTTTCGCAGATGTCAAAATTAATTCCACAATCTCCGATGAAACTTCGACAGTATCTATTTTTGCTCAAAGGTCGATCGCTCGTCAGCTTTACCCTCAGCCTAATTACCTCAATCTCAGCTATTACCCCAACATTGGTCGCGCCGACTCGCAATCGATACAATCAACTAATCGGCAGTTAAAAAGGCTTGCTGGTGTGGCGCACAGCGCGCCTCACCGAAATTATTGATTTGCCGGTCAAATTTCCTCTCAGGGAACTTCCGCACTCGATCGACCTGCATTGCATTCCCAAAATATCTTAAAATTATCTGCGTTTATCTGTGTTGATCTGCCTGACATCTGCGGTTTCTGCATCAATAAATGATTTAGACAATTCAAGTCAGATGAAAGAGAAACTCAGTTTCACCTTGCGTGAGTTTTTGTTAGAGTTAGTTTTGATTGCTGGGTAGTGCTACAAAAAAATGTAATTTTTGCTCAAATTCTATTTTTCAAACTATGTTCACAACTACTCTAACTAAATTTACTTGAGAAGAATTTGATATCTTTTTTGGCTTCTATTTTAAAGCAAATCAGGGACAAAAACCATGGAAAAATACACATTCCCAAAAGAGGTAGAAATATTAGCCCGACAGAGCGATCGACCAACCAAACTAATAAGGCCAGCATCCCGATGCTACCTGGCATCGACATCCAAACAATCATAAATACGATAACAGCTAGGTGTAAGTTCATGCTAAGTTGTATGGAACAACCAAAGGGTTGAGGATGGATTTCACCTGTAATTTGGGGTAAAAAAGAATTTCTGTAAGTAGAGACGATACGGCTGATTTTGAAAGTGTTTCTTGAAAATGTTCCTTGATAAGGTTTATGGGATTTCTGCAACTGCCATGCTATTCTGATTTTTTGAGGAGGCTCAATAATTTGATCTAACTTTTGTAAAACTTCAGAATAAGTTAAATTAGTCGAAATTGTTAAACTATCAAAAGGTAGCAATAATCTGTACAATCTAATTAGGTTGTTCATCGGTTAATCCTGATGTTAAAAAGGTGTTGTAGCAAGTAATGTTACGCAAAAATAAAAAAACCGCCCCGATCGCACCGGGAAATACCAGTATTATAGAACTTCATTCACTTTTTGGTCATTTGCTGTAAGTGTATTGACTTGTGTCAAAATTTAACCTACAATTTCTGATGAAACTTCCGAAGTATATGTTTTCGCTCAAAGGTCGATCGCTCGTTACCTTCACCCTCAGCCTAATTACCTCAATCTCAGTTATTACCCCAACATTGGCCGCACCGACTCGCAATCCCGACAAAGAGGAAACTTGCGACATTCTCGTAGCAGGCGGCGGGCTTGCAGGTGCGGCTACCGCCTACGAAGGTTTGCTGGCGGGGCGCACCGTTTGCATCACGGAAATTACTGACTGGGTAGGCGGTCAGATTTCCTCCCAGGGAACCTCCGCACTCGATGAAAGAGACACTCAGCGATCGCTCTTATTTTACCCGCGCGGCTACCTAGAGTTGCGGCGGCGCATCAAGGAACATTACGGGAGGCTAAATCCCGGCGGCTGTTGGGTTAGCTATTCCTGTTTCATGCCCTACGACGGCCACAAAATTTTATTTAGCATCTTGCAGGATGCTGCCAAAAAAGGCAATGGTAAGCTGAAATGGTTTCCCAATACGGTGATTAAAGAATTGGCAATTACTCCGGCTGTGGCGGGGAATGCGGTTGGGGGTCAAGAGATTAAAAGTGCGATCGCCATTCAACACAAACCAGCAGCCAACACCCCGCCCATCAACACCGAAACCCTGTCTCAAACCATCGAAGATGCCTATCGCTACGAAAACTCGGCGCGATTTAACAAAACTATTATTCGGTTTACTCCCAAACCACCTAACCAGTCAAATTCAAAACAAAGAGGTGCGGATTGGTTCGTGGTAGATGCGACTGAAACAGGAGAATTGATCGGACTTACAGACGTTCCCTACCGCCTCGGAATTGACCCGCGTTCACCTCTCGAACCTTCCTCCGCCAGCCCCACCGGCGACCCTTACTGCACCCAAGGTTTTACCTACACCTTTGCGATGGAGGCAACAAAGGAACCGCAGCAGCATCAAATCCCGTCTTTTTATCAACAATATGCTCCTTACTACAGTTACGAATTGGCGAGATTGGCGAGTTTTCCGCTAGTTTTCAGCTACCGCCAAATTAGGAGCATGAGACCGGATGAGCCGCGCCCTTCCGACCCCAAGAAATTCCCGATTTATCCTGGTGATATTTCGATGCAAAACTGGACTTGGGGAAATGATTATCGCCCGGGTTCTGCCCAGGATAATTTAATTTATTCTCGCCCGCAATTGGCAGCAGCAGGTCAACTGCAACCGGGCGGCTGGATGGGCGGTTTGCGAACGGAAACTTTGCGTCGCGGCGAAGAAAATGCCAAAGGATTTTTCTACTGGTTGGTAGCAGGAACTACTGACTCGCAATTAGGTAATGCAGCGAAAAAGCCTTATCCAAATAATCGTTTTTTGAGCGGTTTGGATACGCCGATGGGGACTGTTCACGGACTTTCTAAATATCCTTATATGCGGGAGGGGCGGCGGATGATTGGGCGGCCGAGCTTCAATCAGCCTCAAGGTTTTACGGTGTGGGAAGTTGATATGTCTCGCACTGACTTTACGGCTGATTTTTACCGCGAGAATTTGTCGGAGGAAGAGTATCGCAATTTGTGGTTGGCTGTGGGTGGTTTGAATGCGCCGGCTTTGGCTGTGGGAAGTCAATCTGTTGAGGATACAAAATCGCGATCGCGCGCCCGGATTTATCCTGATAGTGTGGGTATCGGTCATTACGCGATCGACTTTCACCCCTGCATGACCAACAGCCCACCGGAAGCACCAGGAAATACCGAACGCGAAGGCACTCGCAAAGGTCAAGGGCAAGCTTATCCGTTCCAAATTCCGCTGCGGGCAATGATTCCTCAAAAGATTGACAATATGTTAGTGGCGGGTAAAAGTATTGCTGTTAGTCATACGGCAGCGGCTGCTTATCGAGTGCATTCTTTTGAATGGTCAGCCGGTGCGGCGGCAGGAGTTACGGCTGCTTTTTCCTTGGAAAAAGGGATTTTACCTTATGAATTAGTGGACGAATTGCCATCCCGCGAGCCGAACTTGGAAGTGTTGCAGTTGCGGTTGCAGCAAAATAAGAATCCGATCGCATTTCCGGGTACTTCTATCTTCAATAGTTCGTGGCAAAATTGGAAATAATCGCACTTGCTAAGTCGATTACTATCACAAAGATCGATCGCGCGTGCGGACTTCAATCCGTTCTCCGGCTGCGGACTTAACTCCGCAGAGAGCATCTCAGTTTTGCATTGATAGTGCGATCGTCCCCGCTCGCGTATTGTACTCGCTCTTCTGGGACGATCGCACTGTAAAGAAATTGCTTTTTCGCATTCATTGAGATGCTCCCGATATCTTCCACCACCAACGCCTTCGAGCCGCGCCAAACCCCTTCCAACTCCCCAAAGGAAACAGTAATGTCAACTGCACAACTAACAAAGCCCAATCCAAATAATGTTTATGCCAAACAACTACTCAGAACCTTAGTAGCTGTCAAAAAAGGAGACTTCTCAGCTAGGATGCCCATAGACCAGACCGGTCTAGCCGGCAAAATTGCTGACGAACTTAACGACATTATCGAACTCAATCAGAGAATGGCCGCCGAACTCGATCGCATCGGCACAGTTGTCGGGAAAGAAGGCAAAATCGCCCAGCGCGCCACCATCGGCAACGTTGAGGGTTCCTGGGCAGCTAGCGTCAATTCTGTCAATACCCTAATTACAGATTTAGTGCAACCAACCTCAGAAACCGCCAGAGTAATTCGGGCCGTAGCAAAAGGAGATTTATCGCAAACCATCCCCCTAGAAATAGAAGACAGACCACTCAAAGGAGAATTCCTCCAAACAGCGCAAATTGTTAACACAATGGTAGACCAGTTGAGCTCCTTTGCGTCGGAAGTAACGCGGGTGGCTAGGGAAGTAGGAACCGAAGGCAAATTAGGCGTGCAAGCTGAAGTGGAAGGAGTAGCAGGAACCTGGAAAGATTTAACAGATTCAGTTAACTCAATGGCCGGGAATTTAACAGCCCAAGTCCGCAACATTGCTGACGTGACAACCGCTGTGGCAAATGGCGATTTATCCAAAAAAATTACAGTAGATGTTAAAGGGGAAATTCTCGAACTGAAAAACACGATTAACATCATGGTGGATCAGTTAAATTCCTTCGCCTCAGAAGTAACCAGAGTTGCGAGAGAAGTTGGTTCCGAAGGCAAACTAGGCGGTCAAGCAGAAGTTAAAGGAGTTGCGGGAACTTGGAAAGATTTAACTGATAGCGTTAACTTCATGGCCGGCAGTTTAACATCACAAGTCCGCAACATTGCTGATGTGACAACCGCTGTGGCCAAGGGCGATTTATCTAAGAAAATTACCGTCGATGTCAAAGGTGAAATCCTAGAGTTAAAAAACACCGTCAACACGATGGTTGACCAGTTAAATTCCTTCTCATCAGAAGTAACCAGAGTGGCGCGGGAAGTAGGAACCGAAGGCAAATTAGGCGTACAAGCAGAAGTCAGAGGAGTAGCAGGAACCTGGAAAGATTTAACGGATTCTGTTAACTCGATGGCTAACAATTTAACAGCACAAGTCCGCAACATTGCTGATGTGACGACTGCTGTTGCTAACGGTGACTTATCTAAGAAAATTACGGTACAGGTTAAAGGCGAAATTTTAGAACTGAAAAACACCATTAACGTGATGGTGGATCAACTTAATTCCTTCGCCTCAGAAGTAACGCGGATGGCGAGGGAAGTGGGTTCGGAAGGTAAACTAGGCGGTCAAGCGGATGTCAGAGGCGTAGCAGGAACCTGGAAGGATTTAACGGATTCAGTTAATTTTATGGCGGGTAGTTTGACAGAGCAAGTACGGAATATTGCGGCTGTTACTACTGCTGTGGCAAATGGCGACTTGTCGAAGAAAATTACTGTAGATGTTAAAGGTGAAATCCTAGAGTTAAAAAACACTGTCAACACGATGGTTGACCAGCTAAATTCCTTCGCATCAGAAGTAACTAGGGTTGCTAGGGAAGTGGGAACCGAAGGGAAATTAGGCGTGCAAGCTGAGGTTAAAGGAGTTGCAGGAACCTGGAAAGATTTAACAGATTCAGTTAACTCGATGGCCGGGAATTTAACAGCACAAGTCCGCAACATTGCCGAAGTGACAACTGCTGTGGCCAATGGCGATTTATCTAAGAAAATTACCGTCGATGTCAAAGGGGAAATTCTGGAACTGAAAAACACGATTAACATCATGGTGGATCAGTTGAGTTCCTTCTCATCAGAAGTAACCAGAGTTGCTAGGGAAGTAGGAACCGAAGGCAAATTAGGCGTGCAAGCTTACGTGCGCGGGGTAGGGGGAACTTGGAAAGATTTAACCGACAATGTTAACTTGATGGCGGGGAATTTGACGGGGCAAGTGCGGAATATTGCGGAAGTGACGAAGGCGGTGGCAAATGGGGATTTGTCTAAGAAAATTACCGTTGATGTTAAAGGCGAAATTCTGGAGTTGAAAGATACTATTAATGTGATGGTGGATCAGCTTAATTCCTTCGCTTCTGAGGTGACGCGGGTGGCGCGGGAGGTGGGAACTGAGGGTAAATTGGGCGGTCAAGCTGAGGTGAAAGGAGTTGCGGGAACTTGGAAAGATTTAACCGACAATGTAAACTCGATGGCGGAGAATTTGACGGCGCAAGTTCGGGGTATTGCTAAAGTTGTGACGGCGGTGGCGAATGGCGATTTGAAGCGCAAATTAATGCTGGAAGCTAAGGGAGAAATTGCGACTCTGGCAGATACGATTAATGAGATGATTGATACGCTGGCGACGTTTGCCGATCAAGTTACTACTGTGGCGCGGGAGGTGGGAATTGAAGGGAAATTGGGCGGCCAGGCGAAGGTTCCGGGCGCGGCGGGGACGTGGCGAGATTTGACGGACAATGTGAATGAATTGGCGGCGAATTTGACTACTCAGTTGCGGGCGATCGCCGAAGTGGCAATTGCTGTTACCAGAGGCGATTTAACGAGGTCAATTTCCGTCGCTACTGAAGGAGAAGTTGCCATTGTCAAAGATAATCTCAACCAGATGATCGCCAATCTCCGGGAGACAACGCATAAAAATACTGAGCAAGATTGGCTGAAAACAAACCTGGCTAAGTTCACTCGAATGCTACAAGGTCAGCGCGATTTAGAAACAGTTTCTAAACTAATTTTATCAGAACTGACACCGCTGGTTTCTGCTCAGCATGGCGTATTCTTTTTGATGGAATCTGTAGAACACGATCCGTTTCTAAAACTGTTAAGTACCTACGCCTACCGGGAACGCAAACAGTTAGGAAATAGATTCTATTTAGGCGAAGGTTTGGTCGGACAGTGCGCCCTGGAAAAAGAACGAATACTGTTGACGGAAGTACCGGACAATTACGTTAAAATTAGCTCGGGACTGGGAGAATCCGCGCCGCTGAATGTCGTGGTTTTACCCGTACTGTTTGAGGGACAAGTGACGGCAGTAATTGAGTTAGCTTCGTTCCGCCGCTTCAGCGAAATACATTTGACATTTCTCGACCAACTTACAGAAAGTATCGCGATTGTTTTAAATACAATTGCGGCGAGTATGCGGACGGAAGAGTTATTAAAACAGTCGCAGTCTTTGACAGAAGAGTTGCAAACTCAGCAAAAAGAACTAACGGAAACTAACAAGCGTCTCGAACAACAGGCGCAGTCGCTCCGCGCATCTGAGGAATTGTTGAAAAATCAGCAGGAAGAGTTGCAACAAACGAATGAAGAATTAGAAGAACAAGCTGAATTGCTGGCGCTGCAAAATAAGGAAGTTGAGCGGAAAAATCGAGATATCGAACAGGCGAGGGCGTTGCTGGAAGAAAGAGCCGAACAGTTGGCTCTAACTTCTAAGTATAAGTCGGAGTTTCTGGCAAATATGTCTCACGAGTTGCGAACTCCGCTGAATTCGCTGTTGATTCTGGCTCGATTGCTTTCTGATAATCCTGACGGCAATTTGACTGCTAAGCAAGTTGAATACACGCGCACTATTTACTCGGCGGGAAATGATTTGTTAGAGCTGATTAATGACATTTTGGATCTTGCTAAGATTGAATCGGGCACGATGTCGGTGGATATTGAGCAAGTTTTGTTTGGGGATTTGCGAGAGCATTTGGATCGAACTTTCCGCCAAATGGCTCTGGATAAGAAGTTGAGTTTTAAAGTAGAGCTTGAGGCTGGGTTGCCAAAAGGTATCTATACTGATGCTAAACGGCTGCAACAAGTTTTGAAGAATCTTCTCTCTAATGCTTTTAAGTTTACTGAGCGGGGTGAGGTGAAGTTGGATGTCGAAGTAGTGCGGGAAGGGTGGAGTTTAGAGATTGAAGCTTTAACGAGTTCTGCTACTGTTTTGGCTTTCTCGGTTAGCGATACGGGGATTGGGATTTCTGATGACAAGCATAGGGTTATTTTTGAGGCTTTCCAACAAGCTGATGGTAGCACTAGCCGGAAATATGGGGGCACTGGTTTGGGTTTGTCTATTAGTAGAGAAATTGCTAATCTGTTAGGGGGAGAAATTAAGTTGACGAGTCGCGCTGGTGAGGGTAGTAAATTTACGCTTTATCTGCCGCCAACTTACCAAGAATCGCGAATAATGAATGATCAGGAATCGGGAATGGGCAAGCAAAGGGCTCAATTGCCGACTGCTATTTCTTCTGCAGTTCCTTCGCCGAATTTCAACTTGCCGTTAGCGGAGCCCTCGAAGAGGATCGCCCCTTATCCATCACCGATTATCGCTGACGATCGGGAAAATGTCGAGCCAGACGATCGCATCCTTTTAATTATCGAAGATGACGTAAACTTCGCTCGGATTCTTTTGGATATGGCGCGGGATCAGGGTTTTAAAGGTTTGGTGGCTTTACGGAGCGATATCGGTTTGGCAATGGCGCGAGAGTTCAAGCCAACTGCGATTATGCTGGATCTAAATTTGCCTGTGATGGATGGCTGGACAGTGCTCGATCGCCTGAAACACGACCCAAGTACGCGCCACATCCCGGTTCACATTGTATCAGTTGAAGAAGGGCGGCAGCGCAGTTTGCAGTTAGGGGCGATCGCGTATTTACAAAAGCCTGTCAGTCATGAGGCTTTGAGCAAAGCTTTGACTGATATTAAGGGTTTTGTGGAGCGCCCCGTGAAGAATTTGCTAGTTGTGGAAGACAACGAAACGCAACGTCTTAGCATTGTGGATTTAATCGGCAATCACGATGTTTCAACGACGGCTGTGGGTAGCGGTGCAGAGGCGCTAGAAACTTTGAAATCTGGGCATTTTGACTGCATTGTGCTCGATTTGGGACTGCCAGATATGACTGGTTTTGAACTGATCGAGCAGATCAAGCAAGATGCAGCTTTAAAAAGTCTGCCGATTATTATTTATACGGGCAAAGAGTTGACGAGAGCCGAAGAAACTCAACTCAAGCGCATGGCGGAAACAATAATTGTTAAAGATGTGCGATCGCCTGAACGTTTGTTAGATGAAACGGCTTTGTTCTTGCACCGAGTCCAAGCAAATTTGCCGGAACCGAAGCGCCAAATGCTAGAGCAATTGTATCAAACAGATTCGACGCTCGCGGGTAAAAAAGTCTTGATTGTTGACGACGATATGCGGAATATTTTCGCCCTGACGAGTATGCTGGAGCGCCATCAAATGCAAATTGTGTTTGCTGAAAACGGCAGAGAGGGCATTGCTACATTGCAAAATACGCCTGACATAAATATTGTGTTGATGGACGTGATGATGCCAGAGATGGACGGTTATGAAACAATGCAAGCAATTCGTAATATGCCTCAATTTGCTTCGTTGCCAATGATTGCTCTTACTGCGAAAGCTATGAAGGGCGATCGGGAAAAATGTATCGAAGCTGGGGCGTCTGACTACATCACGAAGCCTGTTGATACGGAACAGTTGCTCTCGCTGCTGCGCGTTTGGCTTTATCGATAATGGAAGAGTTGACAGTTGACAGTTGACAGTTGACAGTTGACAGTTGACAGTTGACAGTTGACAGTTGACAGTTGACAGTTGACAGAAGGAAGAAGGAGCAATGACCAATGATATCGTGTCCGATCGATTAACCTCAGTAAGATACGTTCGTAGTGCGGACTTCAGTCCGCACTACGAACCGATATGACCAATTACTAATTATCAATTACTAATTAAAAATGCCCGAAAGCCATGAACTGGAAACAATCGAAATTCAACTCTTACTAGAGGGAATGTTTCGCTATTACGGATTTGATTTTCGTAATTATGCTCTTGCCTCTCTCAAGCGCCGTATTTGGAACACTATTCGCTCGGAACGGCTCACCACTGTCTCTGCACTTCAGGAAAAGGTACTTCACAATCCTGCTTACCTAGATCGTTTACTGCTGGACATTTCTGTCAATGTAACGGCGATGTTTCGCGATCCCAGCTTTTACATTAGTTTCAGAAATAAAGTGGTGCCGCTGCTGCGTACTTATCCTTTTATTCGGATTTGGCACGCGGGATGTTCGACGGGAGAAGAAGTCTATTCTATGGCAATCTTGCTGCAAGAAGAAGGACTGTATGACCGTTGTCGGATTTACGCTACGGACATGAATGAATTAGTTTTGAAAACAGCCAAAATGGGGATATTCCCGCTGAAACAAATGCAAGAATATACGCAACTATACCACCAAGCGGGGGGCAAGAAAGCGTTTTCTGAGTATTACACTGCTGCCTATGAAAATGCGATTTTTCGCTCTTCACTTAAAGAGAATATTGTCTTTGCTCACCACAACCTAGCAACGGATAATTCTTTTAATGAGTTTAATGTTATTTTATGCCGTAATGTGATGATTTATTTCAATTCACACCTCCAAGAGCGGGTACACAAGCTTTTTTATGAGAGTCTGGGAATGTTTGGAGTTTTAGGGCTGGGACATCAGGAGTCTCTGATTTTTACACCTTATGAAAAATACTATGAAGCAATTGAAAGTAGCGATAAACTCTACCGCCGAGTTAAATAAAAACAATTTTGAAATAGTGGTTGTTGGCACGTCTTTGGGAGGGCTACAGGCTTTAACAGTCATGCTGGCAGATTTGCCACAAAGCTTTCCTTTGCCTGTAGTTATTGTCCAACACCGCCATAAGAGTTCTCAGGATAGGCTTACTGATGTTTTACAACAGCAAAGCTCTCTCCAAATCACAGAGGCCCAAGACAAAGAAGAGATCGTACCTGGACGGGTTTACTTGGCTCCTGCTGACTATCACTTGCTAATAGAATCGCCCTCTGACGAGGAGTTGAGCCTGTATGAAAACGACTTTACAGAATGGGGGAGCGTGGCAGTGGAGTCAATCCATAATTCAAAATCCCTAATCCCCAATCGCGGAACTCCTAAATTTGCACTATCAACTGAGGCTCCTGTGTGCTACGCGCGGCCCTCAATCGATGTGCTGTTTGAGTCTGCTGCGGATGCCTTTGGGGAGAAAGTTATCGGCATAATTTTAACGGGAGCTAATTCTGATGGGAGTGAAGGGCTGGCAAAAATTAAGGCTGAGGGAGGATTGACATTTGTTGAGGAACCGGCTTCTGCTCTCTGCGGCACAATGCCTGCATCTGCGATCGCAAATGTTGAAGTAGACTGGATTTTACCCCTGTCTAAAATCGCTCCCTGTTTAGTCAACTTGCTAACAATTAAAAATTAAAAAAATTATGAATGTGCAGCACTCCGATCGAGTAAATGTCCTTCTGGTTGACGATCGCCCAGAAAATTTGGTGGCTCTGGAAGCTATTTTGAACAAGCCGTATTACAATTTAGTCAAAGCAAATTCGGGCGCGGAGGCTCTGAGATGTCTGCTTAATGAAGATTTTGCGGTAATTTTGCTTGATGTGCAGATGCCGGGAATGGATGGATTTGAGACGGCAACATTGATTCGCTCTAGAGATCGATCGCGATCGACTCCGATTATTTTTATCACAGCATTCAGCAGTAATGACACCCACGTGTTTAAAGGTTATTCTTTGGGTGCGGTAGATTACCTGTTCAAACCCTTGGAACCGGAAATATTGACATCGAAGGTGCAGGTATTTGTGGAATTGTTCCAAAAAACAGTCGAGGTGAAACAGCAAGCAACACAGTTAGCTGCTGTTAATAATGAATTAAGTAAAAGTGAAGAGCGATTTCGTACTTTGTGTGCTTGTTCGCCCCTGGGAATTTACTTAGCTGATGTTGCAGGCCGCTGTACTTACATGAATCCCCGTTGTCAAGCGATTTCTGGGTTAATTTTGGAGGAAAGTTTGGTATCAGTTTGGCAGCGGTCAGTTCATCCTGAAGACCGCGATCGCGTAGTAGCAGATTGGTTAGCTTGGATTAAAAAAGGTCAGGAATATTCGAGTGAATTTCGATTAGCTGATAGCGAGGATGTGCGTTGGATTAACGTACAGTCGTCGCCAATGTTTTCGGATTTGGGAAAACTGATCGGTCACGTGGGTACGGTTAGAGATGTCACAGACCGCAAGCAAGCAGAGGAAGAACGCGGCCGACTAATCCGCGAACAAGTGGCGCGGCAGGAAGCTGAGAGAGCTAACCAGATGAAGGATGAATTTCTCGCGATTCTTTCTCACGAACTCCGCACTCCTTTAAATGCAATTCTCGGCTGGTCCAGGCTGCTTCGGGTGAAAAAATTTGACGAAGACACTATTGATAAAGCTCTAGAAACAATTGAGCGTAATGCTAAATCTCAATCTCAACTTATCGAAGATATTTTAGATGTTTCGCGGATTCTGCGGGGGAAACTAAATTTAAATATGCATCCGATTCGGTTGGAATCTGCGATCAAGCTGGCAATAGATTCTTTGCAGCCGCTGACTGAGGAAAAATCAATAGTCATAGAATTAACGTGCAGTCCAAATGTAGGTGAAGTTATCGGCGATTTCGATCGCTTGCAGCAAATTGTGTGGAATTTGCTGTCAAATGCGATTAAGTTTAGTCCGCAAGAGGGTAAAGTAGAGGTGCGGTTGGAGTCAGTTGGCGATGAGGCTCAAATTCAGATAATTGATAGCGGCATTGGTATCGCTCCTGATTTTTTGCCTTATGTTTTCGATCGCTTCCGCCAAGCTGATAGCAGCACAACTAGGTCTTATGGGGGATTGGGACTGGGATTGGCGATCGTCCGTCACTTGGTGGAACAGCACGGCGGTAAGGTGGATGCAGAAAATAATCCGGGCGAGGGTGCGAAATTTACGGTGACTCTACCTCTTGCACAGAGGAACGCCCTCGCTGCTGACGATGATTGGTCGCAGCTCAATGACCAGGCACAGACCCTCCCCACTCTGGCTAATTTGCAATTGCTGGTGGTGGATGATGACGATGACACGCGGGAGTTTTTGATTGCTTTACTGGAAGACGAAGGAGCTGTGGTGCGATCGGCGGCATCGGTGGCCGGGGCTCTAGATGCACTGGATAGTTATTGGCCGGATCTGCTGCTGAGCGACATTGGAATGCCGGAAGCAGACGGCTACGAGTTGATGGCGCGGGTGAGAGAAATGGAAAGGCTCAGGGGTGGAAAGATGCCTGCGATCGCCCTGACAGCCTACGCGAGAGAGGAAGAGCGCAAGCAAGCGCTGGAAGCTGGTTTCCAGATGCACTTATCTAAACCAGTTGACATCACTAAGTTAATTGCCGGAATTGCTAACCTCACAGGAATGCTCGGAAATCCTGAACCGACAGACTCGGCGGTTGAAACCGCTTTATTGACCCCCCAATCCCGTGCCGATTAGTGAAAAAAATATTAAGCTAGCTAAAAGGACAAGCGATCGACAGTTCGGAACAAGACACTCGTTTTTCCACAAAAAACTGGATATTTGCCGTTTTTTTGCTTCAACCTGCCGTCTAAGTACAAAATTACCTGACAATCAATACATGAATATTTTTAGCAGTCTGCTTTCTGGGCCAACTAAACAACCCCAAGTCACAAAACAGCGTCGAGGCATTGAAATTAAGTCGGAACGCGAAATCGAAATTATGCGGCAGGCGTCGAAAATCGTTGCAACGGTACTCAAAGAAATTTCGCAAATTGTGAAACCGGGAATGACTACTGCTGATTTAGATGCTTATGCCGAAAGACGCATCCGTTCTATGGGTGCAACTCCGAGTTTTAAAGGCTATCACGGTTTCACAGGCTCGATTTGCTCTAGCATTAATAACGAAGTTGTTCACGGCATCCCCAGCGCCAAAAAGGTAATTCGGGCCGGAGATGTTCTCAAGGTAGATACGGGAGCATATTACCAAGGTTTTCACGGCGATTCTTGCATTACGATCGCAGTTGTGGAAGTGACTCCCGAATCTGCAAAATTAATCCGAGTCGCAGAAGAAGCTCTCTACAAAGGCATCGAACAAGTGAAGGCTGGAGCCTATTTGCTCGATCTGGCTGGTGCGATCGAAGATCATGTCAAAAGCAACGGTTTTAGCATCGTTGAGGAGTTTACCGGCCACGGTGTCGGGCGAAATTTGCACGAGGAACCGTCGGTTTTCAATTTCCGCACCCGCGAAATGCCAAACGTGAAATTGCGATCGGGCATGACATTGGCGATCGAACCAATTCTGAATGCTGGTTCTAAGTACACTCGGACGCTTTCTGACAAGTGGACTGCTGTAACGGTTGACAATGCTATGTCTGCTCAGTTTGAGCATACTGTGTTGGTGACGGAAACTGGTTATGAAATTTTGACCGATCGTTCAAAAGTTTAAGTGGAACGGTTCAAGAATAATTTTGAGTTTTGAGTTTTGAGTTTTGAATTAAAGATTTAAGAACTTTTTCATCGTTAGATCAAAACCTAACTCAAAACTCTTGAGTTGGACAACAAGTTTTTAACTTCCTTCGAGGGATGGAGTGACAATAAGACTTAAATTCGGCTAAATTCAAAGATAATAGTGATAAAACGTAAGGGTAACGGATATGTTAGCACGATTATTATTGGTAGATGATGAACCGGGCTTGCGGGAAGCAGTACAAGCTTATTTGGAAGATAGCGATTTTGCGGTTGAGGTTGCCAGTAATGCTCGGGATGGGTGGGAACTCTTGCAGCAGTACAATCCCGATTTGGTGATTTCAGACATTATGATGCCCCAGGTGGACGGTTATCAATTTCTCAAGCAAGTGCGGGAAGATCCTCGCTATAAGGCTTTGCCGGTGGTGTTTTTGACGGCTAAGGGGATGACGAGCGATCGTATTCAAGGCTATCAAGCAGGCTGCGATGCTTATCTTTCTAAGCCCTTCGATCCCGACGAATTAGTAGCAATAGTAACCAATTTGCTGGCCCGCCGCGCGGCGGCTAAGGAGACGAGCGAAAATGCTGAAAGTCCAGATATTGCTGCTTTGACAAGCCAAATGGCGAGAATTGAGTCTTTGCTGAGTGGGCGGAGTTCGATCGCCCAAAGTCCTTCGCCGATTAAAATTGATTTGACTCCGCGAGAACAAAGTGTTTTGGATTTGGTTGCTCAAGGTTTGATGAATAAGGAAATTGCCCGCCGCTTGGAAACTAGCGTGCGTAATGTGGAAAAGTACGTCAGCCGTTTGTTTAGCAAGACGGGTACTAACAGCCGTACTGAGTTGGTTCGCTTCGCTCTCGAACACGGCTTGACGAAATAGGAGCCCTCTCGGCTTGGCTGGAGGCTCTTCCTTGCTTATCTGCGTTACCAGGAAGAGCCTGTTCAGTTGACAGTTGACAGTTGACAGTTGACAGTTGATAGTTGATAGCGACCTCTACCTGGAAGGAAGAGGATTGGAGTAATGAATAGTCTTGTTTTAATTTCTCCCTACAAGGGTTCCGGCTTTAAACAAATTCTTTCTGGTAACGAGAATTATGCAAAAAATTAGAAATGTTAAGATATAAGTATTGACAGATATCCGGTAGCTATGGTATAGCACATCAGTCTGCTGGTGGCAGCGCGGGAGTGCGAAAACTGGTGTGCGAAAACTGGTGTGCGATCGAACTTCTCACGGCTTTGAGTCTGAGATGAACACTCGCAAAAGCTGGGGAATTACTTAACGGGAAAACCTGAATGTTTAAGAGTTTTCACGTAGTAAATAGAAAGGCAAACACTTGACCGGATATGCTCCGTTAAGCAAACTTGCCGCGAAGAGTCACAGATAAGGTTATATCCTATGGAAAAGCAAGCCACTATTAATTAATGACTCTGCTCAAAAACGGATACTTGTGAACGGCAGGAGTGGTAAGTAGCCCACAATTTTAGACCCTAGTTCAAGCTCTCAGATTCATCTGTGGAGTAAATCTAAAATCTAAAATCTAAAATCGACTCACAGCGCTCTAAAGTAGCGGTGGATGTTGAATGTATAGCAGCACCAAAATTTAGTTTATACTAGGAGGATACCATGAGGAAAATCACGGCGCGACAAACAATAAGTGCCATAGTAGCACTGCCACTCCTACTAATGGCCAATACAACTCAAGCTTTTGCCACTGATACCGGTCAGAAAGTAGATCCAATTAAGAAAGTTTCGGATTTTGGCGATGAGCTAGATTTTGATATTGGGCCACCAACAACCATCAGCATTGAAGAAAGCGAGGATTGGGATGAACCTGATTTTGCAGCTACTTTAGATATGGAGATTAGTAAATTTATGACAAAAAATCTTCAAGCTGTAATTGATGAGCCACCGCCGATAGTTTATCTCAGTGCTGCCAGGGGCCAGTCAAGCAAGGAATGCCGGATTTCAGCGATATGCGAATAACTGAATCGGATTTGCGCGATTTGGGCGATGGCTGGGAGCCCCGCAAACAAAAACTCTTTTGCTGGGTAGAATTTGAGCAATCATCAAGATTTCAGTAAAATCCGGTTGATTTTGCTGGGAATATGCGAATAACAGAGTATGTATTTTTTTGGGTATGCTTTAATGCGATCGGCTAAAACAATAAGTATGCAGGCTGAAATAAACTTAACTAATTGACAGTTCCCAGTGATTGGAAATCGCCCACAAGGGCAGAAATAAAATTAATCAGATGATTCTTCGCAGTGATTTGCAAACACAAAAACGGGTAAAAGTAAACTTAGAGCAACCGCCAAAACGGTTAGGACGTTCTTAATTGCACTTTCCCCTGCCGTCGATTCCTTCCATCCGTTACATCCGTTAAATAATCCGTCGATTCCTTCCATCCGTTACATCCGTTACATCCGTTAAATAATCCGTCGATTCCTTCCATCCGTTACATCCGTTACATCCGTTAAATAATCCGTTGCCGAACTTCCATCCGTTACATCCGTTACATCCGTTAAATAATCCGTTGCCGAACTCCCATCCGTTACATCCGTTACATCCGTTACATCCGTTAAATAATCCGTTGCCGAACTTCCATCCGTTACATCCGTTAAATAATCCGTTGCCGAACTTCCTTTTTTCGACAGTTGACAGCACCTATCCTGAGAAAAATTTTCAAATATTAATTATGATTAATTCGCACTGCCAGCAAGACACCGCAGCACAGCAAAACAAAAGTTCGCTGCAAACTCTCACCCGGACTCTCTCGATGTCTCAGGGGCAATTTTCGCTGATTTTGGTGCGGTGCAATTACAGTGCCATGAGAGAGGAAATTGTCAGGCAATTGCGGGAGGAGTCTGGTATCGAGATTCGAGAAATTGTCCTTCCCGCATCTGTTAAAACTCTTTACACGACGATAGAAACCGAACTTTCCTGCAGCCATCCGCCAGCTTTAATGGTGTTTGGATTGGAATCAGTAAGTGCGATCGATCGAGTGCTGACTTCTACCAACTACGTGAGGGAAGAATTTCGGAATAATTTTCCCTTCCCGGTGGTGCTGTGGGTGACAGACAAAATCTTAAAAAAACTGATTCGGTTAGTAACAGATATCGAAACTTGGACGACAAGCGTTGAATTTGTGATTGGCCCCGACGACTTGGTGGATTTCCTGGGCAAAAGTGCCGATCGCATTTTTTCCAACATTTTAGAAAGTGGCAATTGGCGTTTAACTAATTCTGCCATTCTCGGAGCCAATTCTTTGAGTGAACTAGAGTCGGCTAGCCAAGACTTGCAAACTTGCAACATCAGGTTAGAACCAGCTATTGAAGCGAGTTTGCAATTTATTCGGGGTAGGCACGAATATGCTTGTCAGCGCATCCCTGCGGCTATTGAATTGTATCAAAAAAGTCTCAGTTTTTGGAAGTATCAAGTAGCATTTATTGGAGCAAAAACAGAATTTAGTGATTTGTTATTTACCGTTAACCCAGCACCGGTGTTAGAGGGAATTCTGCTATTCCACATCGGTCTTTGCTACCGCTTCCAAGCAGAACAACACCGCAGCGGCAACCGTCCTTACTGGACGGAAGCTAAGAATTATTTTCAGGAATGTATTGATGTTTTAGAACGGGCGGGACGGCCGGATGCCGTTGGTATATTCATCAATCAACTTGGCGAAGTATTGCAGCATTTAGAAGATTGGGATGCACTCTGGAATTTAGCTATCAAAGCTCGGAGGTTACATGAAAATATGGAAAATTCAGCAGTTAATTTGGCTCAAGATTACGGCTTTTTGGCTAGAGTAGCCTTGGAGCAAAAGAACTGGCAAGGGGCGAAAGAATGGGCTTTAGTGGCTCTAGACGTTCTCAACTCAAATTTAGAAGCGATGGGACAGGGAACCCCTGTAAAGTCGCAGCATCTAGGCTTATATCTGTTAATTTTAGCAGAGGCCCAGAGTCAGTTGGGTGAGGTGCAGGAGGCGATCGCACATTTAGAGCTTGCTCGCTTGGAAACCGAACCTTGCTACAACCCGCAACTGTATTTGCGGGTTTTAGAAATGCTGCGATCGCTCTATTTTCAGCGGGGAGAATATCTCGAAGCATTTCAAATTAAGCAAGATTATCGAGCGGTGGAACACACGTATCGGTTCCGAGCTTTTATTGGAGCCGGAAAGTTGCAGCCGCACAGAGAAGCGGTTAATTCCGTCGCCGAAACTATTGCCGGCGCTGCTACTATTGCTGACGAAATTACAGCTTCCGGCAGAGAGCAAGACCTCAACCGCTTGATATATAGGATGAACAATACCCCCGACAAACTGACAGTAATTTACGGTCAGTCTGGAGTTGGCAAAAGTTCAATAGTCACGGGAGGATTAGTACCAGCTCTCAAACAAAAAAAAATAGAAATGCGGACTGTTTTGCCCGTAGTGCTGCAAGTTTACAACAACTGGCCGCGGGAATTGACCAGACAGTTATCTGCTCTTAAAACTGAAATATTCGATCCGGAAATTGCCGAAGCAGTACCTGAAATTTCTCCGGTAGATTTGACCGTAGAAGCAGGTGGAGTCAAGGGAAATCTTATTTCGGGATTTCACGGTGGCTCGACTGGGAATAATGAGGATCAAAGGGAGCAGTCACAGCCAGTAGAATTAATCATACAACAACAGGCGATCGAATACGAAAACATTATCAAGGAGCTGCAAAGAAATTCCGAACATTTAGTGACTGTTCTGATATTTGACCAATTTGAAGAATTCTTTTTCGTGTGGAAAGAGCCAGCCGAAAGACAAATATTTTTTGATTTTTTGCGGGAATGCTTGAAAATCAAATACTTAAAAGTCGTCCTGTGTTTGCGGGAAGATTACCTGCACTATTTGCTGGAATTTTCCCGACCCAAAAACCAGACAGGATTCGTTAACAATGATATTTTGGAGGACATTCTCAGCAAAAACATTCTGTTTTATTTGGGAAATTTTTCGCTGGTCGATGCGCGATCGGTAATTCGCACTTTAACTGAGCGAGCGCAGTTTTACTTAGAACCGGAGCTGATCGAAGAATTAGTCAAAAATTTAGCTGGAGAATTGGGAGAAGTCCGCCCGATCGAACTACAACTTGTCGGCGCTCAACTGCAACAAGAGAACATTAGAACTTTAAGTCAATATCAGGAACTCGGCAACAATCCGCAACAAAAATTAGTCGAAAGGTTTCTCGAAGAAGTTATCAAAGATTGCGGGCCAGAGAATGAAGTAGCTGCACGCAGAGTATTGTATTTGCTCACAGATGAAGAGCAGATTCGTCCCCTAAAAACCCGTGCAGAATTAGCCTCAAATTTAGCGACCTTTGCTGAAGCTGATAAATTAGATTTAGTCTTAGAACTGTTAGTAAACTCGGGTTTAGTTTTTCGATGGACGGAACTACCGGCAGAGCTTTATCAGCTAGTTCACGATTATTTAGTTAGCTTCATTCGCCAGCAGCAAGAATTAGATAAAAAGGCAGAAGTTGAGGAACTGCGAAAGCAAAACCAAATTAACCGAGATGAAATCGAACAAATTCGCAAAGACAGAGAGCAAGATGCTTTGCTGTCGGAAGCTAGAGACAAACAGTACCAAGCGGAAGCTCAACTTTACCAAACTCGGAGATGGCAATTGCGGGCGGCGGTTCTAGGAGTGCTTGTACTCGCAGGTGTTTCAGGGATGGCATTCGAGCAAGCAAAATTAGCAGAAAGCGCACGGCAAGAAGCAGAAAAAAGTCGGACTGATGCCCTAAATTCGGCGTCGGAAGCTTTGGTGCTTTCTAATGAAAAAAATCAATTAGGAGTGTTGGGAAATAGTATCAAAATTGGTCGTGATTCTCTGAAAAGTACAGCGCTGCCTGTGGATACTAAAAATCAAATTGCTGAGAGACTCAGACAATCAGTTTCCGGGGTGCAAGAACGCAACCGTTTCGAGCAGCATAGCAAGTTTGTTTTGGATGTGAGTGTCAGTCCCGATGGCAATTCAGTTGCTTCGGCAAGTGCTGACAAAACTGTTAAATTGTGGAGCAAAGAAGGTAAGTTATTAAAAACTTTCAATCACCCGGATAGCGTGACGAGTGTTAGTTTTAGTCCCGATGGGAAAACGATCGCTACTGGTTGTGCCGATCGTACAATTAGAATTTGGCAAGTAGATAACGACAAAAGTGCGAGTAGCATTTTATCCGGCCACCGCAATATCGTCACCAGCGTCAGTTTCAGTCCAGACGGCAAAACCCTAGCTTCCGCCAGTTACGACAACACCGTCAAAATCTGGAACCTTGCGAAAAAAAAAGTGCTGCAAACCTTAACCGGACACAAAGACTGGGTGCTCGGCGTCAGTTTCAGCCCCGACGGCCAAACAATAGCCTCAGCAAGTGTTGACAAAACTGTCAAACTTTGGAACCGAGAAAGTAAAACCCAGAAATTTACAATTAATCCCAAAACATTAACCAAACATTCTGACATTGTTTACAGCATTAAGTTCAGTCCCAACAGTCGAGAACTCGTCTCAGCAAGTGCCGACACCACAGCCAAAGTTTGGAACCGAAATGGTGAGGAAATCAGAACTCTCAAAGGACACAACGATGAAGTTGTCAGCGCGAGTTTCAGTCGCGACGGCGAAAAAATTGTCACCGGTAGTGCAGACGATACGGTAAAAATTTGGAGTCGCAGCGGCACTTTGCTCAACACTTTTCGAGGACATCAAGACGACGTGAGAGCCGTAACTTTCAGCCGCGATGGCACTATTGCTTCCGCAAGTAAGGACAAAATAGTGAAACTTTGGAAACCGGACAGCACTCCGTTGAATAAGATTTTATCGGGACACGAAAACTGGGTTTACAAAGTCAGTTTTAGTGCTGACGGCAAAACAATTGCTTCTGCTAGCGGGGACAAAACAGTGAGACTTTGGCGCAGTGACGGCAGTTTATTCAAAACCTTAGAAGGTCACAAGGATTCTGTTACCTGGGTGAGCATTTCCCCTGATGATAAAACTGTTGCTTCTGCCAGCGATGACAAAACGGTGAAAGTTTGGAGTTTAGACGGGAAACTGTTAGATACTCTGGGGCATGGCGACATTGTTAGAAGCGTGAGTTTTAGTCCAGACGGCAAGATAATTGCCGCCGCCAATGCCGATCGCAAATTGTACCTCTGGCGCTGGAACGGTTCTAAAGCAACTTTGCTTGCAAAACTCGATCACAGCAATCCAGTAATTAGCGTTAGCTTCAGTCCCGACGGCAAAACTATTGCTACTGCTACCGCTGCTGAGGATAAGGCAAGCGGGAAGAAAAAGGCTTTTGAAATTTCCGGAGAAAAGAGAGTTTACCTCTGGCAATTTAACGGTTCGTCGGCGAAGATTCTGAAAACTATCGACCACGAGGACAGCGTTAAAAATGTGAGTTTCAGTCCAGACGGTAAGACTATTGCTGCTGCTTGCGCTGACAAAAAAGTTTACTTGTGGGGGTTTGATGGCAAGGCGGTTAATTTAACTGGAAAACTCGACCACAGCGATACTGTAGAAAGCGTGAGTTTTAGTCCCGACGGCAAGTTGATTGCGGCGGCGAGTGGGGGAAATACTGTTAAACTGTGGGATTTTGACGGTAAGAAGGCGCTGCTATCGAAGACTTTGGAATCGAGCGATCGCGTGTTGAGCGTTACTTTTAGTTCTGACAGCCAAACTCTGGCTTTTGCTAGCAGCGATAGGACTATAATTCTGTGGTCTTTGGAGAATTTTGAACTGAATAAAATCATTGCTCGGAGTTGTGAATGGTTGGGAGATTATTTGCAGAATGACCCGAATGTTGCTGAGGGCGATCGACTGCTTTGTCTTGGGTTTGGGAAGCAGGCATTAAATAAGAAGAAGTAAACCTTCATTCAGTTGACAGTTGACAGTTGACAGTTGACAGTTGACAGCAAACAGGTTGACAGTTGACAGGTTGCTTAGAGAAGGGTTGACAGCACTTGACAAAAGAAGGAAGAGGATTGGAGTAATGAATAGTCTGATTTTAATCTCTCCCTACAAGGGAGAGGCTTTAAACCAATTCTTTCTGGTAAAATAAGATGGCGGTTGGAACCGCTGGGTATTCTTAAAACATCTATCTATTGACTCATTTTTTGTGCTGTAAATTTGCGGTAAATTAGAGTAATAAACTTAACTGCCCATCAATTCGCAATTCAAACAAAAGGTAAACCGCATGGAAATCAACTCCCAAAATATCCAACCCGTTCCGCCATTCAACGAGACAAACGAGGAAACGCCAGACATAGGCGGCGGTTTGCCCGTAATTGAGTTTTGGGCAGAACATACATTGTCCCCGGAAGGCACGAAACTTTGGAAAACTTTGCTGCACAAAAGTGCTTGTTTGTCATGTTCTTGGGGCACTGGCGGGCAGAAAGGAGGTTTTACAAATGAAGAGGGCGAAAAACTTCAGCGGTGCATGAAAAGCGTTGAAGCAATCTCCGCTGAAATCAAGCCGGCTATCTCAACTCAATTTTTTGAAAAGAAGAGTATTGGAGAACTTCAGCAATTAACTTCAATGGAAGCCGATAGGTTGGGAAGGCTGAGTTTTCCGATGATTTTGCGGGCTGGTTCATCTCATTACGATCGCATTTCTTGGGAAGAAGTTTATCAAATTGCCGAAGCTGCTTTTCGCAAAACCCCCGAAAGAGTGGCATCTTACAGTTCCGGTCGCTCTTCAAACGAAGCGGCTTTTCTGCTGCAATTGATGATGCGGGCGATGGGTTCCAATAACTTAGCAGATTGTTCAGATCTCTGCCACGCTCCCTCGACAACTGGCTTAAGCGAAATGTTTGCCACCCGCACCTCAGTAGTGAGTCTAGAAAACTTGAAGCAAGCAGATTGCGTGGTACTCGCGGGCGCGAATTCTTCCTACAACCATCCCCGCTTGATGAACGAGTTAATTAAAATTCGCGACAAAGGCGGTAAAATAATTGTGATCAATCCGGTGATGGAAATTGGGTTAGTCAAGTTTGGTTCTCCTGCTTTTCCCGTCAAGTCGCTCATCCCCGGTTCCGATATTTCCTCGCTGTACTTGCAGCCAATTCCCGGTAGCGATACGGCGCTATTTGTCGGCATCCAAAAATCTGTAATCGAACAAGGATTGCTGGACGAAAAATACTTGCAAACTTATACAGAAGGCTGGGAATCAGTAGTCCAGCACGCCAGCGAAACCGATTGGGAAACTATTACTAAAACCTGCGGAGTTTCCCAAGCAGAAATTGAGAAGGCAGCCAAAATTATCGGCACTTCACAGCGAGTTGTCTTTGGTTGGGCGATGGGAATTACCCAACACGATAACGGTGTAGATAATGTTTTCAGCATTGCCAATACTGCCTTAATGACAGGAAATGTCGGCAAAGAAGGTGCTGGATTAATGCCCGTCAGAGGACACTCAAACGTCCAAGGATTCGGCTCTATGGGTGTCACTGTGAATCTGAAAAAAGAAATTCAACAAGCTTTAGAAAAGTTATTAAATCGTCCCCTCAGTCCTGTTAAGGGCTACGACACTCGATCGCTCATTGAAGCAGCAGATGCAGGCAAAGTCGATACGCTGATGTGTCTGGGCGGCAACTTGTACGGGGCGAACCCGGATTCAACTCAGGCAAAACGCGCTTTAGCCAATGTTGAAACCGTTATCTACCTCGCCACCAAACCAAATTTAGGGCATTTTCACGGATTGGCAAAACACAATACAATTGTGATTCCCGTCCTGAATCGCTTTGAAAATCCCCACAAAACAACGGTGGAATCTGGGAATAATTTTGTGCGTTTAAATGATGAGGGAGAAACTCATCTCAAAAATGCCGATCTGATTTCAGAGGTAGAATTCTTGACGGAATTAGCTAGCAGAATTCACGGCGAGTTTCCGGTTCATTGGCGCCTACTTCAAGACACAAAATACGTGCGCCAATTGATTGCTCAAACTATTCCGGGCTATGAAAAATTAGGGACAATTGATAGAACAAAAGAGGAATTTACGATCGCAGGTCGCATTTTTACAGAACCTAAATTTCCTACTGATTCCGGCAAAGCAAAGATGTTTGTTACACCTTTGCCAGTCCTGAAACTACCCGCAGCCCAAGAGTTTGGCGTATCCGACTCAGTGCAGGGTTTAGTTGTGGCATTGATGACGGGACGCAGCTATTCTCAGCACAATACTGTGGTTTACAAAATTGATGATAAGTATCGGGGAATGCCACACCGCAACTGCATTTTGATGAATCGTGCGGATGCAGAAAGCACGGGTTTTCAAGAACATCAGCGGGTTACGGTGCAGGGAAATGTGGGGAAAATGGAAAATGTCGAGGTGATTTATGGGGCGGTTCGTGAGGGTGCTGCTTTGATGTTTTATCCTGAAGTTAATGTGATTTTTCACCCGGAAATTGAAAAGCGATCGGGCACGCCTGCTTACAAGCGCGTACCTGCTTTTGTTTATGCGGAAGTTCGGCAACGGATTCTGTAACGGATGTTAGGATGTTAGGATTAGTTCTGCCTTATTTCTTCTTCCTTCTGTCTTCTATAACTCACATTTTAGATGATTTTTAAGAACAGGCAAGATGCCTGTTCCACAAGGAGTTAATTTTTGGTGGGGTGGGCATCTTGCCTGCCCATATGCAAGTCTTAATTAACTCTTAATTTGCAAAGTTCTACCGCGCCAAGTCCATCCCCAACCGGTTTCTGTTTTAATCGCAGAACCGATCGCAATCGCGGCCACTAACGCACCTCCCAAACCTCCCAACCACCAGTATTTCGTCGGACATTCAGAAATCTCGGCACCCAAGCGGCGCAAATTGTAATGCTGCCAAATTACGATTACAAATAAACAAATAGTTAACCAGGTAATTGGCAATTGGTAATTGGTGATTTGTAATTGGTAATTGGTGATTTTCAGAATTTCTGCGAAGTCGCCGTTAGCCAGCAAAATAGCTAATGCCAACCACGGCATAGGATAAAGAAAAAACATAATTGCAGCCATGTAAACCATCAAGCCCCAACTGCGGTTAGCGCCGAGATACAGATTCTTTGTCCAGCCTTCCCACAATGCGTTCCAAGACCGATACATCCGCACGGATGCCAAATTTGACCCGGAATAAAGTCCGAGCTTTAAACCCGCACGTTTGATGCGCCTAGCTAGTTCCACATCTTCAACAATTTCGCCGGCAACTGCTTCGTGACCGCCGATTTTTTCGTAGCCAGATCGCCTAAATAACATGAACGGCCCGCCCGCAAAAGCACTGTCTGTTGTCGGATCGTTGACGGCGGTAAAGTCGTAGCAAACTGCTAGGTGATTGAACATTATCGGCTGCACTAACCACTCGGCAAAACACTCGCAAACCAGCGCTGGCATACAGGTGAACAAGTCTATTTTCTCGGTTTCGGCTGTGGCGATAGCGGTTTCGATCGCCCCTGGTTTGAGTCGCACGTCGGCATCGATAAATAATAAGAAGTCTCCGGTTGCTATTTGAACAGCTTGGGCGCAGGCCCAGTTTTTGCCCGCCCAATATTGGTTGGTTGGTCGCGGCTGACCTGCTAATATTTTAAGGCGGGGGTCGCCCGGCTGCTGTTGTAGGGTTTGCCCGATCGCTAACGTGTCGTCTGTCGATCGATCGTCTACAATTAAAACCTCTAAGTTTTTCACAGACAGCGGTGTACTCTCCAAAATGGCGATCGCGCAATCCCGAATATTCTCTGCCTCGTTGTATGCTGGTACGATTACCGAAACTTTAGGGAACTGCGCGGCTGGTTCCGTTGACCGCGTAGCCGAACTTCTGTCGGTTCGAGGCGCATTTTCGACCGATCGGCGCAAATTCTTAGTGTAAGCTCTACTTACAATGAGAGAAAAAATTAGCAGGGTTAACAATATCAAAGCGAACTGACCTCAAAATTTCGGTACACGATTTGTCTCCCTAAATATTAAAAAATATTAAAACAAAAAGCTAGTCGATCGCCCAAAAAGTTATTTTGACCGCCTCTTTTGCTATAATTTGTGAGCATCTTTCGGCTCGCCCGCACCGAGGGGCAAGACCCCTCACCCAGACAGCGACCGAAAAGCCGAGGATAGATATCAGTTTTCAGAGGAGATTGCAATGGGCGAATTTTTTACAGTCGATGTGTTTGCGAACACGATAGCGGTACTCGGCGCTTTGGGTTTTTTCTTTTTGGGATATCAAGCTTTGCAGATGTTGAAAAAATAAAGTATGTCAGAACTGAGATGTTGCACCATTGTCAAGAACGGGCAAGATGCCCGTTCCACAAAGAATGAGTTTTCTTGTGGAACAGGCATCTTGCCTGTTCCTAAACAAGTAATTGAGAATGGTGCAATATCTCAGTCAGAAGTCAGAAGTCAGAAGCCAGAAGGAAAGAAGTCCGAAGGAAAGAAGTCCGATGGAAGTCGTCCGATGGAAGTCGGAATAAGGAAAGAAAGAAGCAGGAAAGAAAGAAGCAGGAAAGAAACAACTATTCCGAATACCAAATGCCCTGTTTTGCCCATGCCCAATGCCCTGTTTTGCCCATGCCCAGGAACACCTAATTTACCTAAAAAAGGCTATACAACTGACTCAACAGTGCAACTGTTTCTTGCGAAAATCAACCAAAAAAAGGCTGCGTTATTATCATGGTGAGCCAACTTTTAGATGGACGCTATCAAATCATTGAAGTCATAGAAACAGGAGAATTTGGACAAACATATCTTGCCAAAGATATTCGCCGTCCTGGAGAACCGCAGTGCTTTGTCAAGCACCTGCGTCCCGGTACCACCGAACCGAAATTAATTAATACTACGCGCCGTCTTTTTCAAAAAGAAGCAGAAGTTCTAGAAAAGCTCGGTCAACACGACCAAATCCCTCAGTTATTCGCTTATTTTGAAGAAAATGAAGAATTTTTCTTAGTTGAATCCTTTGTTGCCGGTCACTCGCTATCAACCGAGATTGTACCGGGCAAACCTCTAACAGAAGAAAAAATGATTGCTTTGCTGAAGGAACTGTTAGAAATTTTAGTGTTTGTACACGGACAGGGAGTAATTCACAGAGATATTAAACCGGCAAATTTAATCCGCCGCTATTCAGACAACAAGTTAGTTTTAATCGACTTTGGCTCGGTGAAAGAAATTCACATCGCTCAAAGACAAGCGCCGGTAACTGTGCGGATTGGCACGCTGGAATATATGCCGATCGAACAATTTCAATACAACCCGCAACTCAACAGCGATATCTACGCCTTGGGAATGATTGGCATCCAAGCAATGACGGGTTTGCCGGCTTACGATTTGCCGAAACTGCGGGATTTGAAAAATTCTAATAAAGGCGAAATTGTTTGGCGGCATTTAGCGGTGTGCTCGCAAGCGCTGGCCGATGTTTTGGACAATATGGTGCGCTACGATTTTCGGGAGAGGTATCAGTCGGCGGCGGAAGCTTTAGCCGATTTGAGGAAAATTGGCGATCGATCGCGCGCGCGGATTCCCAAGCTGACAATATATCGCGAAGAAGTCGATCGGCGCAGCAGCAGCCGCGGTGATATTACAGTCGTCGGTCGTAGAATATTAGATGAACTGCGCGTCAGTTTGGAATTGCTGCCAGAAGAAGCAGAGGCGATCGAAGATGAGGTATTGAACCCTTACCGGAAATACAGGGAAAAAGGCGAACGCTACGAACAATCACTGCAAGAAGCAATGCAGCAAGAATATCCCTTTTCTCTGGAAACTCGCGACGAATTAACACGCTTGCAGCAAGTTTTAGGGCTTACCGACGAAGATGCCGCGAAAATCGAAGAATTAATCATTCCTAAATCTTTATTTGCTAAATTGTACAAGGCGATATCCACAGTTTTGGAGGGACACCGCAACCCCAATGGGCCACCACCGAGTAGCGCCCCTCAACTCGAATTGCAGGCAAGTCCGATGGTATCCTCGCAGGTAAATCTGAACGGAAAAACCGATTTGTCGATCGCCAGCCCAGCAGCACTTGTCCCCAAGGAAACTCGCAAATTCAATCCTTATCTCGCCGGGGCAACGATTGCGGCTCTCTTAGCTGCGATCGGCGGAATTTACGGATATCTCAAGTGGCAAGAATGGCAGCAGCGAGCACAGCAAGAATCCCAACAGCTCAATCAAATTGAAGCTCTTTATAAAGCCAGCAATTATGAAGACTGCATCAGCCAAATACCAACAATTGCCAACACGAACAGCAGCTATGCGTCCGCTCAGGACTTGCAGGAACAGTGCCAAGCAGGCTTGCTGTGGAAGAACGCCAAAGTCAAAAATTTCGCTCAGCATTCAGATGCCGTTGGGTCTGTTGCTTTCAGTCCAGACGGCTTAATGTTAGCCAGCGGTTCTAAAGACAAAACCATCCAAATTTGGGATTTAGCTACAGGCAAGTCGATCCGCACTTTTCCAGGAGATTCCTCCACCATTTGGTCGGTTGCTTTTGACTCAAACGGTACGAAACTGGCGACTGGAACCGGTTTTTGGCGAGTCATGCTGTGGGATTTGAAAACAGGGCAAGTGATTCGCAGTCTCGACCACACTGCTTCTGTTTGGTCTGTCGCTCTTAGCCCCGACGGACAGCTTGTGGCTAGTGGCAGCGGAGACAAAACCACAAAGATTTCGGATGCAGCAACTGGTCGTTTGATTCAGAGTTTTCCAGACCATACAGATTTTGTTTATTCTGTTGCTTTCACTCCCGATGGAAAAAGTTTGGTTAGCGCTTCTAAGGATAAAAAAATTACAGTTGTTGATGTCGCAACGGGGGGGTTGCTCAAAACTCTTGAGGGACACGGCGACGCGGTGAGGTCGGTTGCTGTTAGCCCGGACGGCAAGACAATTGTTAGCGGTTCCTACGATGAAAGTATTAAAATCTGGAATATCGAAACCGGAGATTTAATTCGCTCTATCAAGGGACATTCTGACGATATTGTCTCGGTTGCTATCAGCCCGGACGGGAAGTTTATTGCGAGCGGGAGCAAGGATAAAACTATTAAAATTTGGGATTTTGCTACCGGAGAATTGCTGAATACTTTGACAGGACATACGGATGAAGTTTATGTAGTGACTTTTAGTCCCGATGGCAAAACTATTGCTAGCGGTTCTAAAGACAATACTATTAAGTTGTGGCTGAGGTAATACCATTTTAGATTTTAGATTTTAGATGGGAATGACTTACTGCATAATCGTTGGTAACTTCCCTACAGTTGCATCCTTGTGAGGAACTGATGTAATTAGTCATTGGTCATTTAATTGCTATAATTCAGCTCGTTTTTTAAGCTTGGGGGAAAGTGCCAATAAGGCGTTTCTAATTCGTCCTCAGTTGGATAATTTTCAGTTGAGTCCTCTCGGATTTGAAAAAAGTAGTAGAGGTTAGCCACAGTTAAATCGGATATTTCTTGCCAATTCGAGGCCGCTAAAGCTTGATAGCCAGTAGCGATCGCCTGCTGGCTGATATAAAATTCGTATCTCCGGCGGATTTCCGGCGACACAGCGAAGGTTAGCTGGTCGCGCAAGGATAGAAAGTGAGACTTTTGCTTTAAACTTTCATAAAGTGAAGGTTCCGCAGCTAATACCGCGAATGTAGTGTACACGCTGCTTTTTAAACTCTCGCCGGTGAGTTTATCTAAACTAGCTAACTGGTGCTGCTCTTTTGCAGACAAAGTTTGCATCCAATCAACCTCATTTTGCCAAAATTCTATTACACTTAAATCATGACCGAGAATCCTAGTAACTTCGGGAAATAAAAAATCTAGTTCTGGTTCGGATTGACATCCTTTAACAACAGTTAGAATATTTTGACGAATTTTTGATTGGAGTTCCAGCAGGCGATCGCTCACCATATCGTAGGCCCGCTGCAAGTGAAACGTGATGCCGATCGCCTGCTCGATCGCCCAAACACATTCCATTTGCCTGAGCTGTCCAGCAGAACATAGCCCCTCCAACAAACTAGGATTATCATAAATTTTTAAAGCCTCAAACAGCATATCCCGCCCGGTATTAATTTCGGAATTCCGAAGTTTAAGATCGGGCACTGTCAGGGCTGACTGACAGCGTTTGATAGCTTTAGAAAAAATATCGTAACCGTTAAACAGTTTCTGGCGGTGCATTTCAAAACTAGAGTCGTGAGCCACCTTAAAAATCTGCTGGATCACCTCTACTCCCCTATCTTTGAGGATGTGTCTGAGATCAATAAATCCGTCTTTAATTTTTAGCTTCTGGTGCTTTGCCTCTTCTCGGATTTTTAATACTTGGTTGAGGTTTACTGCTGACAAAACTGTGCTCGATACAGTGCCAATACCAATGACAGCAGCAGTCGCTTGCATCACTGCCAAATTAATTTTCAGACAGTTAAGCATTCTGTATATTTTTTGAAACCCCTGATGAGTTTGAGCAACCTGCAACGGCGCCACTGTCACGTACACGGGAGCTACCAGCGGCTGTATGGGGCCACCTCCGGCTAACTGTGCGAGCAATCCTATAACTCCGCGCGAGGATAGAGTTTCACTTCTTGATTGATAAAAAATTTTTGCGATCTCCACAAACTCCCCTGTCACCGGATCTCTAGCAGCAGGGAGCAATTTTCCTGTTTTGGCAGCAGGCTGTACAAGGTTGCCACTATTGAGTCGCGCCTGAGTTGCAGGGGTGAATATATAATCCATGTTGTGACTCAGTTTCCATTCAAAAAGGCAGATGTTCTGTATTGTATGCTGTTTAGGGAAACGAGGGATGAAAGGAAATGAATGAGTATCTCAAGGCATTCCAGGCTATTACCCTGTTTAGCGATCGATTGTTGGCAGACGAATATCAATCCGTGGAGATTAAACAGTCAGCTACCCAACTCAGCTTAGATGTGGAACCTTGTATTGACGAAATTAAGCAATCTGCCATCAGACTCAAGGGGTTACTTCAGGTATGTTTCAAAGATGTATCTCAGGCTGAGGATGTCTGGAATAGCAAGCCGAGAATTGCTGGAGCATCTCCTGTTGATGTCTGGGAGCAAATTGGCGAACTAAGCGGATGCGATGTGAGAATTCGCAGTTTAGGAAAACAGGGCAAATATGATACTGTTACTAAAGTTCGCCAATCTTGGAGCGACAAGGCGACCAAGTTAAAAAATCAGTGGTTTTTGTGGGATAAAAACTCTCAAGTCTTTCAAAGAGATACTATTGGTTTTTTTGAAAAAGATAATTTGCACAAAGAGTTGCGGAATGAAGTTGATTCCCAGGCAGAGCGAGTGAGTTTAATTATGGAGAATGAACTAAGTTTAATTTTTAAAGAATTACAATCTATTGATATAGAAAAAATTGAATTTTGTATTGAATGCTTCGACATCAAAAGTCAAGCGAGATTTAGAGAGCGACTGCAATCCATAGGCAGTGAGATTGTGTCGAAGTTTACGGAACCTCTGAAATATTTGCCTGACTCTTATATGAAGACTTTTAAAGAAACGCTGAAAGAGCCTGTAGAAACTCTAGTTCATAAAAGCAAGATAGGAATCAGTTTGGTCGATTTTGAAGATTCGTGTAAAGTGATTGAGTTAATCCTGGATAATGTAATTTTAGCGATTTTTGATGCGCGTATGAAACTGGCAATTCAAACAGTAGAAAAAGCGATGATGTTCTACAATAATTTTTTAGAGAAGCAGGTGCGGTATCAGCAAGAAACAGCCGAACAGCGAGCGACGGAAAAAAATTGGATCGAATGCCAGCGGCAGCAACTCAGGGAAGTTCAGCAGTATATTGATGCAGTCATCAATCATTAGTGGTTAGTTATTAGTCATCAGTCATCATTAGAGTTCTTGCAAAAGTCAAATTCACCTCCCGCAACTCCCCCCTTATTAAGGGGAAACAAGAATAATCTTGCCCCCTCCCCTGATTCAAG
>JARCMA010000459.1 GCA_030248405.1 Microcoleus sp. MP8IB2.171 | reverse complement strand
TGGACTTTTACAGTGATTTGCGACTCTCAAGACAGATCGGCAGATCTGGTAGAAATCGGTACTGTACGGCGAGTTGAACTCAGTGCAGATATCCGCAGTGAATTAGAAAAGGCAGATCCGCGCCGGAAAACCGCTATTTATGCTGAAAATGGGATTTGGCAAGATGCCCTCAGCAATTTAGCTGCTGCTCGTCGCGCTCAGCCTGATGATGCAGTGATTAAGGATGATTGGGAAAGCTTGCTGGAGTCAGTGAAATTGGGACAAATTGCCAAAGAGCCGATCGTCCAAGTTCAAACTGAGCCGAAACCATAAGCTGTACTGCATTTTAATCTAACTTTTTGGGCGGGATTGTCTGCCCGCCCACAATAGTGGCAGTAAAAATAGCAGAAATTGTGTCTCTCGTTAACAAAGTATCTTACTCCGATCTAAAATCGTAGAATCAGAAAAAAGTAGCGATCGCCCTCATTTTAGTGGTCAAGAGTCGGCGAGCGCGATCGATTAATTTATTGGACAAGCAAAAGTGAAACCCATTAGATTAACTAATCATGCCCAATAACAAGCGATTGAAAGAGGTACAAATGAAGCAGAAATTGTTGATACCATTATTACAGGTAATCGACAATCTGCTAAAAATGGTCGATACAAATATCAAGCCACCTTTCAGTATAATAATGATTGGCAGGGTAAGTTCTAATCTCTCAAGAAAGTAGCAGCAATTGTTGCCGAGACTGATACTGAGTTAGTTCTTGTCACGGTCTATACTTTTTATTTTTGAGGTCAAAGTTTATGAAGATTAGCTATGATTCAGAAATTGATGCTCTCTACATTAGGCTTGTAGAAGGTAAGCATCAGTGCCGTACTTTACAGTTGACCGATGAAATTGCTTTAAATATTGGTGAAAATGAGTTATTGGTAGGAATAGAAGTTTTAGATGCTACACAGGTTTTAGGTGCAGGAAATATTCCTAATGTAGTGCTAGAAAATATATCTTTTAGCGTAGTTTAAATAGGGGCGATCGCTACCTCTGCAATCATCTCTCAGACTCATAGTCAACAAGAGCATGGCAATCGCAAATCAACCCCTAGACGAATGGCGGGAAATGCTGGAGAAAATTCTCCAATATTATGCCGATCTTCCTTATAGTTATGGTGAAGTGAGCACTTATGTTATTGTCAGTCGCGATCGCAACCATTTTATGCTGGTAGATGAAGGCTGGGAAAATAACCTGCGAGTTCATGGCTGTGTCGTCCATGCCGAAATTCGCAACGACAAAATCGGATTCACTATGACGGAATTGAAGATGGCATTACGGGTGAACTTGTCGCTGCTGGAGTACCTAAAGATTGCATTGTCCTGGCTTTTCATCCTCCCGAAGTACGAGAATATACTGGATATGCGATCGCCTAGCCTCTGCAAAGCGATCGTTCTGTAAGGGCGATCGCACTTCTATCCCCAAGTGCGATCGCGCTACTTGTGCAAGCATCGCTTTCCCTGGTATTCCCAGGAAAAGCGTCCCCCTTCTGCTTTCCTCTGCACCTATATGGGTCGTCAAGATACTGGTAGAAGCAGACCCTTTCAATTTATCCTGCAATCGCTCGCTCAATGGAAAAGCTACCAATGTTTACTTAATCAGGACTTACGCATGATTACCGTGCTTAGTAGAAGCTTAATTAGAATACAGTTCAGTATCCTCGTTCTCCTTCAAAAGCTTACATAACTGATCCAAATCTTTCTTAGTGTGTTCGATCAGTTTTTCACCTAGCTTCTCTAGGTGATCAATATTACAGGGACTTGCGTTGTCCATTAGATCGTGACCATTATCGCTACTCAATGGAACTTGAAAACGATAGTAGTTTCTGTTATCTCCTTTATTCATCATTAGCTGCTGAAGCTGATACGCAACAGATTCGCTTTGACCATCTAGAACAACGTTAAGTAAGGGAAGTGCCCATTTGATTTGTCCCCAATTTTTGGCATCTCTATACTTATATTTCTTAGTTAGTGACCCAGTACCCAAAGAAACAACAAGGGTATCAGTACGTTGGAGTTCTTCATCCTTATCAGACTTTTTCTTGTAAGAAATCATCGCTTCCATCATTGCAAGTGAGGAAGGATTATTTGCAAAAACTCCACCATCTACCAAAGCGTAATATCCCTCATCGGTATGATGATTATATCCCGCTTCGAGTTTGAATGGTGGAAAGAATGTCGGTGCAGCAGAAGTTGCCATTGCTGCCTCAATCATTTTGACTCCCATACATAATTTGCGGCTATTAAAACTCTCTATCTCCTCTGCGTTTGGATTGCTTGTAAAAAAAACTGGTGTTCTCATTTCGATATCATAGCTCGTGATGAAAATTTCTCGTAAGGCATCTTCAACCTTAGCTTTACCTAGAAGCTCCTCTAAAACTTCTTGCTTACCTTGTGGGTTGTGCTTGGGTTGTACCAAATCATCAGCACGGCCTGGTACATACTCATTAAAAATCTTTTGTCCATATCTGCGATAGAAATTTACAAGTTCGGCAGCGGTGTACTCTGGCTCATAATTGATGCTAGAGTCTGAGTTCCGTTTAGTTAAACCCAGTGCTAAAATTCCTCCTGTTGAAGTGCCTGCAATAAAATCAAACATTGTTGCTATTCGTTTTCCTGTGCGCTCTTCAATGTAGTTAAGAACGATAGCAGGGATAATACCCCGAATACCACCACCATCAATTGAGAGAATTTTTCTCTTGAAGTTAGTACGCATAACACTTGCTCCTTACAGATTTGTAAAGCTATTCCATATGGCGTACTCTTCATCCGGAATTTTTGCATTAACAAGACTATCCAAATTCAACTGCATCAAATTCCGATCGCACTTCCCCTCAGCGCTAGTCGCCCACCGCAAACCCTCCGCCTGCCTTTGAGTCAAATGAACTGGTTTTCCCAGCGCAAAAACCCTTGCGACCATAGCAAACCCATCCATTTCATCAAATCACCCACACCCAAC
>JARCMA010000458.1 GCA_030248405.1 Microcoleus sp. MP8IB2.171 | reverse complement strand
TCCTTTACAGTGGTATAAAGGAATGGTCGCCGATTTGTGGCGCGGCTTCAATCTTTTAGGAAAAGTTAATTTAAAAACATGGTGGCGCGATGAAGAAGATGTCTCCTTTCTGCAAAGATTGAGCCATTTTATTGAAGATATTCTGCTGGTCAAATTTCCCACAGATAGAATCATTATATTTATTGATGAAATTGATAGCATTCTCGGTCTGGATTTCCCGGTTGATGATTTTTTCGCCCTAATTCGGTTTTGCTACAATCAACGAGCAATTAATCCAGAGTATAATCGAATTAGTTTTGCGATTTTTGGCGTAGCGACACCCAGCGATTTAATTTCTGATAAAAAACGGACTCCTTTTAATATTGGTCGAGCCATAAATTTACGAGGTTTTGAACTGCACGAAGCCCAGCCATTAGTGGCGGGATTGGCAAGTGTAGTCAGTAATTATCAACCTATTCTCAAACAGATATTAGCTTGGACTTCTGGACAGCCATTTCTCACCCAAAAACTGTGCTATTTGGCGTACATAGCAACTCAAGTTACGCCCAATAAATTGGTAACTATTCCAACGGGAACTGAGGAGTTTTGGGTAGAACATTTAGTGCGAAACAATATTATTAATAATTGGGAATCTCTAGACGAGCCAGAGCATTTAAAAACCATAAAAGATCGGATTGTTAGCAACGAACAACGCGCAGGCAGATTACTCGGCATCTATCAGCAAATCTTACAATCCACCTCCCGCCTAACTCCCGATTATGAAGGGGGGCAATCAGATTGTCCGCCCGCCTTGGCGACACAGGCAGAATCACCCTTTTCAATGGGAAAAATGGGAATTTCAACCGATGACTCTCCCGAACAAATCGAACTCTTATTATCGGGATTAGTTGTCAAAAAAAATGGTTATTTGCAGGTGACAAACTGGATTTATGCTGAAGTTTTTAACCTGGAATGGGTAGAGAAACAATTAGGACAATTGCGCCCCTACTCCCAAACCTTCGATGCTTGGATTGCTTCACAACAAACAGATTATTCCCGACTTTTGCGGGGACAAGCCTTAAAAGATGGTCAAATCTGGGCGCAGGAAAAAAGCTTGAGCAACCTAGACTATCAGTTTTTAGCTGCTAGTGCCGAACTAGACAGGCGAGAAGTTCAACAAGCTTTAGAAGCAGAACGCACTAAAGAAGTTGAAGCGCGACTAACAGAGGAACGCAAGGGATTAATTCAAGAAAAAAAAGCAGCTAAACGACAGAGAACATTACTATTTGCAGTTAGTATTGCACTGCTGCTTGCCTGTGGTTTAGGAGTAACAAGTTATTTTCAGTATCGCCGAGCCGCTATTAGCGAACGCGAAGCTCGGATTAGTGAAATTGAAGCGCTGGTTTCTTCCTCTGAGGGACTGTTTGCCTCTAATCGCCGATTGGATGCACTAATAGAAGCAATTAAAGCTAAGCGCCGACTACAAAAGTTAGGCGACACAGGGAAAAAAATTGAAAATCAAGTTATCAATGTATTGCGGCAAGCGGTTTATGAAGTAGATGAATACAACCGTTTATCGGGACATAAAGCTGCTGCTATGGCAGTGGATATTAGTCCTGATAGTAAGTTAATTGCCTCTGGAAGTGTGGATAAAACCATTAAACTGTGGCGGCGAGATGGTACAGAGGTGGCAACGCTCAAGGGTCATCAGGCGATCGTCAGATCAGTCAAATTTAGCCCTGATGGTCAGTTAATTGCTTCTGGAAGTGATGATGGTACTGTGAAATTATGGCAAAAAGACGGCTCTTTGTTGAAAACTTTTCAGGGTCACAGTGCTGGCATTTGGGTAGTAGCATTTAGCCCCGACGGTCAAACTATTGCCTCTGCTAGTGTGGACACAACTGTAAAACTTTGGCACAAAGACGGCAGTTTGCTGAAAACTTTCAAAGGTCATACTGCTGGGGTATCCTCAGTAGCATTTAGTCCCGACGCTCAAACTATTGCCTCTGCCAGTGGAGACAAAACGGTAAAACTTTGGAACAAAAACGGCACTTTGCTAAGAACTCTTCAGGGTCATACTGCTGTGGTATCTTCAGTGGCGTTTAGTCCAGACGGTCAAACTATTGCCTCTGCCAGTGGAGACAAAACGGTGAAACTTTGGAACAAAAACGGCACTTTGCTAAGAACTTTTCAGGGTCATACTGCTGTAATATCAGCAGTTGTGTTTAGTCCAGACGGTCAGACTCTAGCCTCTGCAAGTCGAGATAAAACGGTAAAACTTTGGAATATTGACGGCACAGAATTGACGACATTTAGGGGTCACAGTGCTGGGATTTGGGGGATAGCTTGGAGTGCTGACGGCAGCTTTATTACTTCGGCGGGTGCAGAAAACAGCGTCAGACTGTGGCAAAGTCAAAATCCCTTGCGGAGGATTGTCACTGCACATAAAGCTGGGATTTGGGCTTTAGATGTTAGTGCTGATAGTTCTAAAATTGCCACAGGTAGCGAGGATGGCGCGACTAAGCTTTGGAGTCGGCAAGGTAAATTGCTGGCGACTTTGAGCGAACAAGACGCGGCGATTTATGCAGTTGCCCTGAGTCACGACGATCGCAAGTTAATTGCTTTTGCGAAAAACGATAATATTGTGAATGTCTGGGATCTCAAAGGTGCTGCGATCGCAAGTTTCGTAGGTCATAGCGCTAGAGTGACTGGATTAGCTTTCAGTCCTGACGATCGCACGATCGCATCCGCAAGTCAAGATAATACGATCAAGCTTTGGCGGCCGGGCGGCACTTGTACGGGCGAAACATCCGCCGCCAAATCTCTCGGTAACACCAATGGATGCTTTGCCCCGAAGACTCTGATCGGACATCATGCTCCTATTTGGCAGGTGGTATTTAGCCCAGACGGTCAACTAATTGCCTCAGCAGGGGGAGATGGTACTGTGAAGTTGTGGAAGCTTGATGGTACGTTAGCGAGAACTTTCCAAGGTCATACTGCTGCGGTATGGAGAGTGGCATTTAGCCCAGACGGTAAGATGGTTGCTTCTGGTAGTGGGGACAATACGATTAAGCTTTGGACAATTGATGGCAAGTTGTTAAGAACTATTGAAGGTCATCATGCTGCGGTGTGGGGAGTGGGATTTAGTCCAGAAGGTAAGATGATTGCTTCTGGCAGTGTGGATAATACAGTAAAGCTTTGGAAGCTTGACGGCACCGAATTAACGACTCTCAGAGGTCACAGTGCGGCGATTCGGGGAGTGGCGTATAGTTCTGATGGGACGTTTGTCGCTTCCGTCAGCGAGGATAACAGGCTGATTTTGTGGAATGTGCAGCAAATTCTGAATCTGGATTTGTTGGGTTATGGGTGCGATCGCGTGGGGGATTATTTGCGGGTGAATGCGGAGGTGGAAAAGAGCGATCGCTTGTTGTGCTCGCCCATTGGAACTGAATAATAAGTAGGTTGACATATATATTTGCTATCCGAAGAGAGGAACGAAGCAATTCTCTTGGCTTTGGGATTGCTTCGTTCTTCTTTTCGCCTATGCTGGCATTTATTTATGTCCACCTACTTAGGAGTTTCACCCCCCAAACGGTTAAAACTGCTGAAGGATATGCCGAAGCATAAAAGAGGTAACTACAGACTAATAAAATCGCTAGCGGTGAGAGTACCGGGTGCTACACCGTTAAGCTTCGCTAACAATTGATTAGTTCCAGTCACACTAATCAAAGTTTGATTATTGCTAGACGTAATACTGAGTTGATTGAAACTCAAACTGGGATTCAACCCAATTAAATCCTCACCCTTGCGGAAATCAGTAATGATATCGCTACCCAAACCTTGATTTAGCAGAAATACATCATTTCCCGAACCTCCAGTCAATGTATCGTCCCCAACATCCCCGGAAAGGAAATCGGAACCGCTGCCACCGCTGAGAATATCATTACCTTTGCCGCCGTACAGGGTATCGTTACCAATGTCGCCGCAGAGAACATCGTTTTCATTGTTACCGAACAGCAAATCATTGCCCTCACCGCCATCGAGACTGTCGTTTTCTTTGCCTCCGTAAAGCGTGTCATTTCCCGACCCGCCAAAAATCAGGTCTGTACCTTCATTGCCAAACACAATATCGTTGCCATTCCCAGCATTAATTGTGTCATTTCCCAAGTTGCCTAAAATGTAGTCGTCGCCATCTTCACCCAGCAAAATATCGTCATCTTTGCCGCCAAAAATGGTATCGTTGCCCAACCCACCAGCAACAGTATCTTTGCCGATATCTCCCCTCAAAAAGTCCTCGCCATCTCCGCCAACAACGGTGTCATTATCCTTGCCGCCGTAAATGGTATCGTTGCCAGCGTCGCCAGAGATGAAATCGCTGCCTTCATTGCCGAAGATTGAGTCGTTATCTGCACCGCCTTGGATGTTGTCATTGCCGCCCATGCCGTAGAGAGTATCGTTGCCGGCTTGTCCGTTAATTGAGTCGTTGATGTTACCGCCCATGATGAAATCGGTAGTGTCGCCGCCGTTGATAGTTTGTTGGACGGGGTTGGGGGTGATGGTGGCAGGATCTAG
>JARCMA010000457.1 GCA_030248405.1 Microcoleus sp. MP8IB2.171 | reverse complement strand
CTTAATAAGGGGGGAACCGGAAGTGGATCAAAGTCCCCCTTCTTAAGGGGGATTTAGGGGGATCTAGACTCGGCTGTGAACAAGAGATACAAAAGTTTTAAGCGATTGTTGACACTTTCGGAAGGGCACGGCGCCGTGTCCTTAAATTCGATCGCGCCGCACACCCTGAAAACCAATTTTCCCGTAAAATCAAAACAGTCTACCCGCAACCAAAGCGCTACCTGTGGCAAAGTCAACTGAACCCAACAATCCAGAGAGTCCGAGCCAACTTGCCCGATCGCCTCTGTACGACCTATCATTAGAACTCAAAGCCCGAATGGTGCCCTTTTCCGGGTGGGAGATGGCAGTGCAGTACGCAGGCATCAGCAGCGAACACCAAGCAGTACGCCAGCAAGCAGGAATGTTCGACATTTCCCACATGGGAAAATTCTGTTTGACAGGGAAACAACTAATAGAAAAATTTCAACCCTTAGTACCCTCAGACTTAAGCCGCTTGCAACCAGGTCAAGCTCAATATACAGTCTTACTAAACGCCAAAGGCTGCATCTTAGACGACATTATTTTCTACTGCCAAGAACCAGATGCTATCACTAGCGAAGAACGTGCAGTAATTATTGTCAATGCCGCCACTCGCATCACAGACAAAACCTGGATCACCACTCACTTAGAATTGAGCGAACTCTGTTTTACAGACATCTCCGAAGATAAAGTTTTAATCGCAATTCAAGGGCCAGAAGCTGTAAACTATCTTCAGCCTTTTGTGGAAGACAACCTCGCACCAATTAAAGCTTTCGGACACTTAGAAACTAATCTGTTGGGACAGCCGAGTTTTATCGCCAGAACGGGTTACACTGGCGAAGATGGGTTTGAAATCATGGTGGATGCCGAAGTAGGAAAAGAACTGTGGCAAAAACTGTTAGCTGCTGGCGTTGTACCCTGCGGTTTGGGCGCGAGAGATACCTTGCGTTTAGAAGCAGCAATGGCTCTTTACGGTCAAGATATCGACGACAATATCACACCTTTAGAGGCTGGATTGGGTTGGGTTGTTCACTTCGACACTAAAGGCGATTTTATTGGCCGCGAGGTTTTGGAACAGCAGAAAGCGAGTGGAGTATCAAAGCGGTTGGTAGGTTTAGAAATGCAGGGGCGGCACATTGCACGCCACGGCTATCCGATAATATTTGAAGGCGAAACAGTAGGAGAAGTTACTAGCGGTACATTATCGCCTACTTTGAATCGGGCAGTGGCCCTTGCGGTTGTTCCGGCAAAAGTAGCGAAAATCGGCCAGCAGTTAGAAGTGGAAATTCGCGGGAAAAACTATCCGGCGACGGTGGTGAAAAAGCCATTTTATCGATCGCCAAACCGACCTAGTTAAATTAAGTAGGTGAGGATTAATTCAGGGGCGTTGCTCAGAGCAACGGCTTACAAGAAAGTGTAAGTGTATTTGTTGTGGAACGGGCTTCTAGCCCGTTGCTCATAATTGTGGTCAAGAAGACTCATCTACTAGCTTAGCAAATTTTCGCAAAGTTGCAGCATAGCGATCGCCCGCCACATCCATCAAATCATTATGACCGGCCCCATCAACCCAAAAATTTAATTTCGGCTGCTTCGCCGCTGCAAACAACTGCTCTCCATGCCAAAAATGCACCACCTCATCAGCCTTACCATGAATCACCAAAACAGGCGATCGAACTTTGCCAATCTTATCAATATTCACAAACTTATCAAAGGGTAAAATAGGAATCCGCGTCAACACCCGAAAAGCCGAAACAAAGGAACTTTCAACCACCAAACCGCCGACTTTTTGCCGCGACGCCAAATCAATTGCCGGCCCACCGCCCACAGAACGCCCATAAAGAATAATTTGCTGTGCAGGTACTCCCAACTCTTGGGTTAAATAATTGTAGACAGCATCAATATCACGATAAGTATTATACTCAGAAGGATTTCCCTGGCTCGTGCCGTAACCTTGATAATCATAGGCAAACACAGCAAACCCGCTATCTCGAATCTCTCTGAGTACCCACAAAATGCCGTCCAAGTTTTCTGCATTCCCGTGACTGTAAAGTATGGTATATTTAGCTTGCGGGTTAGGAAAATGAACAGTAGAAATTTTCACGCCATTAGCTGAGCCAACTTTGATAACTTCCATGCTATCACTCTGGCTAGATGGGGGAGAGTGAAAAATTAGTCGTTCGGAAAAAAAGAAACCGTAGAAACACAGAAATGCGTAAATAAAAATTATAGATCGCATAAGTCGTTTGACAGAAAATTCTCCGAAAAGCAAGTGTTTAATATTTTTTCTGTTCCACTTAACCATCACTAAAGGCTCATAGTTGAATAAGATTTACTTGATACTTTGTTTATTGCGAGAAAAGACATGGCGCTAAAATACCCCGATGACCTGAAATACCTAGACACCCACGAATACATCCGACTCGAAGGCGAAATTGCCACCATAGGCATTAGTGCCTTTGCAGTTGACCAACTCGGCGATATCGTGTTTCTAGATTTGCCAGAAGTCGGTGCAGGTTTGGAAAAGGGCGAAGCTTTCGGTACAGTCGAGTCAGTGAAAGCCGTTGAAGACTTGAAAGCACCAGTTACCGGTACAGTCGTAGAACGCAATGATGACATTATAGAGTCTCCCGAAAATTTGTCGGAAGACCCCTATGGCGCTGGGTGGCTACTGAAAGTGCGCGTTGACAACGCCAGCGAGGCAGACGAGGCTTTCTCGGCCCCGGAGTATCGCAAAATGGTGGAAGGGGAGTAGTTATGAGTTTTGGGTTTTGAGTGGGAATTTGGGGCTAGGGCTCGTAGATTCCTCCACAATCCGCCAGGGGTTGAAACCCCTGGCTAATAGCACAAGTCGTCTAAAGACGACTGAAATACTAAGCAGTTGCGCGGGGAGTTGCGATAAGTGCGGCTTAATCTACAGTCGTCTTCAGACGACTTTAGCTGTGAGACAGGGGTTTCAACCCCTGTCGGACTTTGATAGACGCAGAAAATCTTCCTTGTTTTCTTAGCAAAATGTTACAAACAAAGAAGCAAAAGTCTATTCCGGAGAATCCGCCTTGGTACTCTACAGCCCTCAACTTGAACCCAACCATCAGCAAAACCTTTCCCCCATCGATGGTTTTGCGGGCCGGCACATTGGCCCGACACCCAGCGAAATCCAGCAAATGCTGGAGGTTTTGGGCATTTCTAGCCTCGATGAGTTGATTGACAAAACCGTTCCAGCGGCGATTCGCATTTCTGGAGCCCTACAACTTCCCGCAGCGCAAAGCGAGTACAGCGCTTTGGCAGAATTGAAAGAAATTGCTGCAAAAAATCAGGTATTTCGATCGTACATCGGCACTGGATATCACGACTGCATCACACCTCCAGTCATCCAGCGCAACATCCTGGAAAACCCCGGCTGGTATACAGCCTACACTCCCTACCAAGCCGAAATTGCCCAAGGGCGACTAGAAGCTTTGCTGAACTTCCAAACCATGATAATCGAGCTCACGGGTTTGGAAATTGCCAACGCTTCTTTGCTGGATGAGGGGACTGCGGCGGCGGAAGCAATGGCGGTGAGTTACGGCGCTAGCAAAAATAAGGCGAAAGCGTTTTTTGTTTCTCAAGATTGCCACCCTCAAACCGTCCAAGTGGTGCAAACTCGCGCTAAGCCGCTGGGAATTGAAGTTATTGTCGGCGACCATCAAAGCTTTGAGTTTGATCGTACAATCTTCGGCGCGATCCTGCAATACCCAGCCACAGACGGCACAATTTACGACTATACCGATTTTATTCGATCGGCACACGAAGCCGGCGCATTAGTCACAGTCGCCGCCGACATTTTGAGCCTTTGCTTGCTCACACCCCCGGGCGAATTCGGCGCGGATATAGCCGTAGGAAGCACTCAGCGCTTCGGAGTGCCGATGGGATTCGGAGGGCCCCACGCAGCCTATTTCGCCACGCGAGAAGAGTTTAAACGGCAAATTCCGGGGCGAATTGTCGGCGTTTCTAAAGATGCTAATGGCAAATCTGCTTTGCGTTTGGCCTTGCAAACTCGCGAACAGCACATCCGCCGCGAAAAAGCAACCAGCAATATTTGTACTGCTCAAGTTTTGCTGGCAGTGATGGCGAGTATGTATGCTGTTTATCACGGCCCGTCTAGACTGAAAGACATTGCTGAGAAAGTATGGAGTTTAACGGCACTTTTGGCATCCGGTTTAAGAAGTTTCGGATACAAAATTGGTTCTCAACATTTCTTCGATACTTTGCGGGTAGAATTGGGAGATAAACCGCTGTCAGAAATTCTAGAAGCTGCTAAAGTTCGCAAAATTAATCTCCGAGTTTTAGATAATTCGACAGTGGGAATCACGTTAGATGAAACTGTCACCGTTGAAGATGTGCAAGAGTTGTGGAAAATTTTTGCACAGGATAAAGATTATATCAGGGCGGACGGGCAGAATGCTCTCAACATTCCGCTGGATGCAGACGCATTGAGTTTATATCTGACATTACCAGATTTTTGCGATCGCACAACCAGTTATCTCACCCATCCAGTTTTCAACAGCTACCACTCCGAAACTGAACTGTTGCGCTATATGCACCGTTTAGAAGCCAAGGATTTATCGCTAAATACATCGATGATTCCCCTAGGTTCCTGCACGATGAAATTGAACGCCACAGCCGAAATGGTTCCCGTGACATGGGCGGAATTTGGTAACATACATCCCTTTGCACCCCGCAACCAAACTCGCGGCTATCAAATGATGTTCGTGCAACTCGAACAGTGGCTAGCCGAAATCACCGGTTTTGCGGGAATTTCATTGCAACCAAACGCTGGTTCCCAGGGCGAATACGCAGGATTGTTAGTAATTCATCAATACCACGAACACCGAGGCGAATCTCACCGCAATATCTGTTTGATTCCCCAGTCAGCCCACGGTACAAATCCGGCTAGCGCGGTGATGGCGGGGATGAAAGTAGTCCCTGTAGAGTGCGATTTCCAGGGAAATATTGATGTCGCCGACTTGCAGAAGAAAGCCGATAAGCACAAGAATGAACTCGCTGCTTTGATGGTAACATATCCATCTACCCACGGCGTTTTTGAGTCAGAAATTAAAGAAATTTGCGAAATTGTCCACAACTGCGGCGGACAAGTTTATATGGACGGCGCAAATATGAATGCTCAAGTTGGATTGTGTCGCCCCGGTGATTTTGGTGCTGATGTTTGTCACTTGAATTTGCACAAAACTTTCTGTATTCCCCACGGTGGTGGCGGGCCAGGCATGGGGCCGATTGGAGTCATGTCTCATTTAGTGCCTTTCTTACCTGATGTTTCGGGAGATTCAAACGGGGTGAAAGATGGCAATTCTATAGGTGCGATTTCGGCCGCGCCTTGGGGAAGTGCTAGCATTTTGACTATTTCTTGGATGTACATTCGGATGATGGGAGGAGTCGGTTTAACTGATGCGACAAAAGTTGCAATTCTTAATGCTAATTACATGGCGCATCGGTTAGAATCTTATTATCCGGTTTTGTACAAAGGGAAATCTGGTTTAGTAGCACATGAGTGTATTCTGGATTTGCGACTTCTCAAAAAATCGGCTGCGATCGAAGTTGATGATATCGCTAAACGGTTGATGGATTATGGCTATCATGCGCCGACGGTTTCCTGGCCTGTTGCTGGTACAGTAATGGTGGAACCGACGGAAAGCGAATCGAAGCAGGAGTTAGACCGTTTCTGCGATGCGATGATTGCGATTCGAGGCGAAATTGCGGAGATTGAAAAAGGTAATGTTGATCCGCAAAATAACGTCTTGAAAAATGCGCCGCACACCGCAGAATCTCTGATGGTTGATGAGTGGAACCGTCCTTATACTCGCGCGCAAGCTGCTTATCCGACTGCTTGGACTCGCGAATATAAGTTTTGGCCGGCGGTGGGCCGGATAGATAATGCGTTTGGCGATCGCAATTTTGTCTGTTCTTGTTTGCCAATGGAGGCTTATACTGAAGGTTAAATAACTTAGTATGGTGCGTCAGAAGGCGTTATTTGTGAATACATAGGCTAATTCCTGACGCACCTTACTAACTTTACATAACTGAATCTGCCGTAATTTATATGGAACTGCTATTATAATAAATAAATCTGAGTGTTAACATCGCAAATGTATGACAGCTAAAATACACATCAGCAAGTTAGGTGATGCCTTGACTTTGCCAATACCAGACTACATAGTAAAGTTTCTCAACCTTAAAGCCGAAGATTCAGTAATTTGTAGCATAGAAAATGGGAAAATGGTCATAGAGCCTGTAAATAATAAAATATCAAAATATACCCTAGATGAATTATTGGCAGGCGAAATAGAATCTAGCGAAGAAGTCTCTTGGGGAAAACCAGAAGGAGAAGAAATTTGGTAAACTATATCCCCGAACGAGGTCATTTTATTCGCCTGAATTTTGACCCTCAAGCAGGACACGAACAAATGGGGACTAGACCTGCACTGGTTGTGAGTCAAACTAAATTTAACCGAAAAATGGGGTTTGTGTTTGTCTGTCCCATTAGCACCACACAACGCAAAAATCCGTTTTATATTCCCATTCCAGAAGGTGAAGCGGTAACAGGTGTAATTATGACGGATCAACTACGCTATGCAAGATTATAAGGCAAGGCAGGCAAGTTTTATTAGTGAATGTCGAGAAGATATAATTGAGGAAGTCTTGAGGCGAATTCAACCTATTTTGTTTGAAAATGTGATTGTTGATGAATAGTTAATCAAAATTATATTGATTTAATTGTGTGGGCGGTTTGAGCATGATTTCTGTCACGTAACGACAATTTAAATAAACCCGCTTCTACCAATTTGCAACAGTCTTGTTCATGGTATTTAATGGAAAATTCCCATAAAAAATCCTCAACTACCAATTAAAATAAAAAATGAATAAAAGATTTTTGTGGCGATCGCCCTCCAACAAACCAGGTTGGATTATCCTACTATTATTAGGCGTTTTGGCTGCTTTGGCAACGATCGCCACCGCAGTTTACTTCAAAAGCGCGATCGCCCAAACAGCAAATCTCACCTTATCTGTAGACGTTACAGCCGATCGACATCCCATCAGTCCCGACATCTACGGTATGAACGATTACGCCCTAGATCCGACACTCGCCAAAGAGTTACGAATCCCAGTAGAACGCTGGGGGGCTAATCACACCAGCCGCTACAACTGGTTAGTCGATTCTTCCAACAACGGCGATGACTTCTTTTTCGTGGGTGGCGGCGACAATAAAAATCCTGTTCCCGGCGATTCTATAGATAAAATTGTCAAAACCAACCGCCAAAACGGCAGCAAAAGCATCGTTACAATCCCGATGATTGGCTATGTAAATAAGTTTAGCACTTGGAACTGCGGCTTTCGAGTATCCAAATACGGCGCGCAAGAAAAAACCAATCCCTACATTTTTCCAGAAGGCGATAAGTGCGGGAATGGTAAACGTCCCGACGGCACTTTAATAACTAATAATAACCGTCTTGATGTTAGTATTACAAGTAACCATGATTTCCAAAAACCTTGGGTTCAACACTTAGTTAAAACCCACGGTACTGCCGCTAAAGGTGGTGTGCAAATTTATCAAATGGACAATGAACCAAGTGGCTGGGGAAACACTCACCGCGATGTTCATCCAGAAGCGACAAGTTACGAGGAATTGCGCGATCGCACTTACCAATATGCGTCAATGGTAAAAGCTACAGATCCCACCGCTAAGGTACTTGGCCCCTCGGATTTCGGTTGGCCAGTCTATGTAGATTCTCTCGTAAAAGGCGATCGCGAAAAACACGGCGGTGTCTGGTTTGCGCGGTGGTACTTGCAGCAAATGCGCGCTTACGAACAGCAAAAAGGTGTTCGCATCCTCGACTATTTTGACGAACACTACTATCCTGTCGTCGATGACCTCTGTTTGGCGAATTGTCCCGTAGGTGACGCTAAGACGCAAGCAGCCCGGTTGCGATCGACTCGTTCTCTGTGGGATAGCACCTACACCGATGAAAGTTGGATTGGTAAATACAATCCGCCCCTAACAATTATTCCCCGATTTCGAGACTGGGTAAAGCAGGATTATCCAGGTACAAAAGTCGCGATTACTGAATACAATTGGGGCGGTTTGGAGTCGATAAATGGTGCCTTGACTCAAGCCGATATCCTGGGGATTTTTGGGCGGGAACAACTGGACTTAGCGACGCTGTGGGGGCCTCCGAAGTCTTCTGAACCGGGTGCTTATGCCTTCCGAACCTACATGAATTATGACGGTAAGGGCGGTAAGTACGGGGAGACTTGGGTGCGATCGCACAGCACAGATCAAGGACAATTGTCAATCTACGCAGCCGATCGCACTAGCGACGGCGCTTTGACGCTGGTAATTATTAACAAAACCAGCGAAAAGTTGACCAGTAACTTGAGTTTGAAAGGATTTAACCCAGGTGCCACAGCTCAAGTTTACACTTACAGCGAGGCGAATTTGCGGGCGATCGTCCGTCAGGACGATTTGGCTGTCAACACTGCTGGCTTTCAGGCAACTTACCCCGCTAATTCTATCACTTTGGTGGCAATTCCCAAGGCTAATTCTTAGCGGGACTTAACTTAACCCACGGAATTCACCCGCCAGAACCGGAATGATTAAACCGCAGAGGACGCAGAGGACACTGAGGAAGAGAAGAGAGAGATGAATAATTCTGATATTTTTAATCTGAAATTAGACCTGAAGTGTCCATGCGATCGTCCTCAGCATCCAAGTGTGTTAGTGGACAAATACAACTCTCCTGTCCCAGCCATTGCGATCCTACTTGATGTAACGCTACCATCACCGGTTGAATTTGGCGACCCTTGGGCGTGAGGGAATATTCTACACGGGGCGGAATCTCGGCATAAACATGGCGATCGACTAACCCTTGAGATTCCAACTCTCGTAGGCGTTGAGTCAGGGTTTTGGTGCTGATTCCGGGAAGCGCTGCGAGTAATTCATGGGTGCGCCTCGCGCCTCCAAACAGTTCGCGTAAGACCAAAATTGACCACTTATTGTCCAACAAATCCAGCACAAATTGAATCGGACATTTAACCTCTACACACTGACTGGCTTCTAGCATAAACTCCATTCACAATGGATATTCCAGGGATCGATAACTGCGCGATCGCAATTTATAGCTGGGTTGGGTTTCTCAAATATTTGTAAAGTTTTTTTGATTTGCGAAGCCAGAATTGCAATATTTCTTGATAAATGGCTCTAGCTTCCCATTTGCTTCTAGGGCTTGACTCCTAGTAACTAATTTCAATATTTCTTTATAAATGGCTGTAGCCTCCTATTTGCTTCTATGCTTTACTTCCAGTAACTATAGGATAGCACTGGTAACTGACTTGTGGGCGATCGCGGATTAAGGGATAGTGTTGCATAGTCATCAATTCCGAACAATCCACTCTCCTCCTATGGTCAGTTCAATTAGTAAATCGGAGTCGGCTGGTCTGCCATCCGGCATTAAAGCACCCGTTCAAGAAACTCTATTAACCCCGCGCTTTTACACTACCAATTTTGATGCCGTTGCTCAGATGGATTTGTCGGGGCAGCAGGCGGAATTAGAAGCAGTTGTAGCAGAATTGCGCGCCGACTATAACCGCCACCATTTTGTCCGCAATCAGGAGTTTGAGCAATGCTGGGACAACATTGATGGCGAAACGCGAAAGGCATTTATTGACTTTCTAGAGCGATCCTGTACCTCAGAATTTTCGGGTTTTCTGTTGTTCAAAGAACTCTCCCGCAAACTCAAGAATCGCCAACCGTTGTTATCGGAAGCCTTTAGCCTATTGGCACGAGATGAAGCGCGTCATGCGGGTTTTTTGAATAAGGCGATGGCAGATTTTGGGTTATCTTTGGATCTGGGCTATTTAACAAAAAATCGGACTTACACATTTTTTCCTCCGGAATGGGTGATCTATACAGTTTATCTATCGGAAAAGATTGGCTACTGGCGCTATATTTTGGTTTATCGCCATCTTGAAGAACATCCAGAACACCGTATTTATCCCCTGTTTCGCTACTTCGATAATTGGTGCCAAGATGAAAATCGGCACGGGGATTTCTTTAAGGCATTGTTGCGATCGCAGCCTAAACTTTGGAATAGCTGGAAGGCAAGACTCTGGGCGCGCTTTTTCCTGCTGACAGTGTTTGCTACCCACACAATGACGGTGTTGGAACGCTCCACATTTTATGACTCCCTCGGCATCGATTCCCACGAATATAACAAGCAGGTAATTCATCACACCAACGAAACTGCTAAACGGGCATTTCCCAGTATTTTAGATACCAACCATCCAGAATTTTTTCCCCGGTTGGAGCAATGCGCGATCGCCAATCAAAAATTGGCAGAAATCTCTAGCAACCAGCGCCATCCCGCCATCCAATTTTGTCAGAAATTACCCTGGATTGCTGCGATCGGGTGGCAGTTATTGCGCCTTTATTTACTGCCCTCGATTAATGCCGAAGCATCCAGAACCGCGATTAATTAATTAGGAGATATTGCCATGAGTAATCTATCGACACGTCTTCGAGAAGGCACGATGCAATCCCACACCACAGCCGAAAATACGGCATTTATGAAATGCTTTTTGAAAGGCATTGTGGAACGGGAACCCTTGCGTAAACTATTTGCCGATTTGTACTTTGTCTACAGCGCCCTAGAAACGGCTTTGCAGAGCCATGTAAACCACCCGATCATCAGTGCTCTCTATTTCCCAGAGTTAAATCGCGCTGAAAATTTGGCTCGCGATCTAGCGTTTTATTACGGTGAAAATTGGCAGGAGCAAATTACGGCTTCGCCAGCGGGTTGTGTGTATCGCGATCGCATTCAAACCCTCTCCGAAACCGATCCAGTCCTGCTAATTGCCCATGCTTACACTCGCTACATGGGTGATTTATCCGGCGGGCAAAGCTTAAAAAACGTGATTCGATCGGCACTATCTTTGCCATCAAATCAAGGCACTGAGTTCTATGAATTTTCCCAAATCTCAACACCGGAAGCAAGGCGAGTATTTAAGGAACGCTATCGCCAAACCCTGGATGAGTTTCCGGTGGATGCTGACACTATCGAGCGAATTGTTGGAGAAGCAAATGCGGCATTTACCCTCAACCAAGATGTGATGCACGAACTAGAAGCTGATGTGAAATCTGCGATCGGAGAACATACATTTGATTTGCTAACTCGGCAAGATCGACCCGGCAGCACACAACGCCACTCTCATAGGGGTGAACGAGAAATCGTCGCGAAATAGATAACTCCACAAAACAAAGATCCCCGACATCTCTCAAACGGGTTGGGGTTCTAAATCTACACAACAAGACTCAGGATAAATCGGTTCATGAAACAGTTATCACAAGCGGTTGAATTTGATGCTGCATTGTTAAATAAATACAACCAGCCTTTACCTCGGTATACCAGCTATCCACCCGCCACCGAATTAAGCACTGACTTCGATCGCAACGCATTTAAAACTGCGATCGCCGTTGGCAATCACAAACAAACGCCCTTATCTCTCTACTGCCATATTCCGTTTTGTGAAACGCCTTGTTATTTCTGTGGCTGCAATACCATCATCACCCAGCGCAAGGAGGTAGCAGAACCTTATTTAGGCTATCTCGATCGCCAAATTCGCCAAGTTGCTAGTTTGGTGGATGCCGATCGGCTGGTGCATCAGTTGCACTGGGGTGGTGGCACTCCTAATTATCTCGATCGCACTCAGGTAGAGTTTCTCTGGAATCAGTTTAATCGGCATTTTCGGTTCGATGACGCGGCAGAAATATCGATCGAAATTAATCCTAGCTATATCGATCGCGAATATATTCTATTTCTGCGACAATTAGGCTTCAATCGGATTAGCTTTGGCATTCAGGATTTTAATCCCACTGTGCAGGAAGCGATCAATCGGGTGCAGCCCGAAGCAATGTTGTTTGATGTGATGGATTGGATGCGGGAAGCAGGGTTTGAAAGTGTCAATGTGGATTTGATTTACGGCTTACCTTTCCAGACACAAGAAACATTCCAGGAAACGGTACAGAAGACATTGCAATTAAATCCCGATCGCATTGCCGTCTTTAATTTTGCCTATGTTCCCTGGATCAAACCGATTCAGAAACGAATGCCGGAATCTGCTTTGCCAAATGCTGCCCAAAAGCTGAAGATTCTACAAAACACGATCGCCCAACTGACGCACAATGGCTATGTGTTTATTGGCATGGATCACTTTGCCAGGCCGAATGATGAATTGGCGATCGCACAACAAGCAGGTCAACTCCATCGTAATTTTCAGGGTTATACAACTAAGCCCGAATCGGATTTGTTGGGCTTTGGCATGACTTCCATCAGTATGTTGCAGGATGTGTATACCCAAAACCACAAGCGATTGAAAGACTTTTATCAGGCGATCGATGGCAATGAATTACCGATCGAAAAAGGCGTTAGACTCAATCAGGACGATCTGATTCGGCGGACAGTCATCATGGAATTAATGTGTCAATTCCAACTGTCGGTGCCGGATTTGGAAGCCAAGTACCACCTCGGCTTCGATCGCGATTTCAATGACTATTTCGCCCAGGTTTTGCCCCAACTTGATGCTTTAGAAGCCGATGGGTTAATCAAACGTTGGGGCGATGGCATTGAAGTAACTGCGATCGGGCGACTGTTGATTCGCAACATTGCATCTGTGTTTGATGCTTACCTCGGCGATCGTACAGGCGATCGCACAATCACAACGTTTTCCAAAGCTATTTGAGATTTTTAAATGCAAACAACTCCGACTCGATATCCGCTGGATTGGACTGCGGTATTCTTTTTCACCACAATTCATGCCATCGCATTTTTAGCACCCTGGTTCTTCTCTTGGTCTGCCGTGGGTATGACTATCTTTTTGCACTGGTTATTTGGCAGTATTGGCATTTGTTTGGGTTATCACCGCCTCTTGAGCCATCGCAGTTTTCAGGTTCCTAAATTGCTGGAATATGCGATCGCCCTGATCGGTGCCTTTGCTTTACAAGGAGGGCCAATTTTCTGGGTTGCGGGTCATCGGCTGCACCACGCCTATACCGAGGATGTCGATCGAGATCCCTACTCTGCCCGTCGGGGGTTTTGGTGGAGCCATATGCTGTGGATTTTCTACCCCAATTCAGAATTTTTCGACTTTGAACAGTACCAGCGGTTTGCCCCTGATCTGACACGCGATCGATTTTATTGCTGGCTAAATCGCAACTTTTTGCTGCTGCAAATCCCGCTGGGTTTACTGTTGTATGCACTGGGGGGATGGTCATTTGTGATCTGGGGAATGTTTGTCCGAGCTGTTTTGCTCTGGCATAGCACCTGGTTTATTAACTCGGTCACTCACCTTTGGGGATACCGGACTTTTGACACAAACGACAACTCCCGCAATCTTTGGTGGGCGGCCATTCTCACCTATGGCGAAGGTTGGCACAATAACCACCACGCCCATCCTAACGTTGCCAAAGCAGGCTGGCGCTGGTGGGAATACGATCCGACCTGGTGGGCAATTTGGCTGTTAAAGAAATTGGGTATTGCCCGAAAAGTGGTGATGCCACCGACTCAAAATAATACACCTTAGAATCAGAAAAGTCCTGGACGCACGCGGAGTCAAAAACCCGGTTTCTGCGTCAATATCTCAAAGGAATAGCGACGATTTTTCAGAGAAACCGGGTTTTTTGCGTAAGTCTTAATCTTGACACTCCCTTGCCTAAAGGCGAGGGGATTCTTAATTCAGCGACTAACCTTTAAGTGTTGCGTCATGAAAGGCAATACTCCGACCTTTTAACCGTAGAAACCTACCAATTAACGAGCCTGATTCGCAGCCACTCTCTTTGGGTCTGTCTCCAAAAGCGCACTAGAATATTGATCTAGAGTTCGGGTATGCCCTACCCTACTTAACAAAAAGAAAATTATTTTGTTTACTGGAGTTGGGGCTGTTTTGTTTAGTCCCTGACTGTTTATAGAGTTTTCGCCGCTCTTTG
>JARCMA010000456.1 GCA_030248405.1 Microcoleus sp. MP8IB2.171 | reverse complement strand
GTATTTGTAGATGTAATGCACGGTGCCGCCGCCGGAGGATTAGCTCAAATATTAGAAGAAACAGTGCAGGAAGTCAACAGCGATCGCGATCCGCTGTTTGGTGGCGGTGCACCAGAACCTTTACCACGCTACCTGTCGCAGTTATTTCGGGTGATGCGTACTCACCAGCGAAAAAGTTCTGGTTTGTCGATCGGATTTGTATTTGACGGAGATAGCGATCGAATTGCAGCCGTTGACTCTAGCGGCAACTTTCTCAGTTCACAAATCCTAGTTCCCATATTAATCGAACATTTAGCAAAACGGCGCGGCTTGACCGGGGAAGTCATCAAAACAGTCAGCGGTTCAGATATAATTCCTAAAATTGCCAAGCTGTACAACTTGCCATTATTTGAAACGCCGATCGGTTACAAGTATATAGCCGATCGAATGTTAACAACCCAAGTCCTAGTCGGCGGCGAAGAATCAGGAGGAATCGGCTACGGTACGCACATCCCCGAAAGAGACGCTTTACTCTCAGCCCTGTACTTGTTAGAAGCAGTCGTCAAATCCGGGGAAGACTTAAGCGAAATTTACAGCCGACTGCAACAAGAAACCAACTTTACTTCAGCTTATGACAGAATCGACTTGCACTTAGCAAACATGGAAGAAAGGTCGCGTTTGCTATCGCTGCTGCAAAACCAACCATTAACAGAAATCGCCGGCAAAGCAGTAGTAGACTGCAACAAAGTAGACGGATATAAATTCCGCTTAGCCGACGGAAGCTGGTTGTTAATTCGGTTTAGCGGAACCGAACCAGTATTGCGGCTGTATTCCGAAGCAGCCACATTGAAAGAAGTTATGCAAAACTTAAACTGGGCAAAAGGTTGGGCGCAGAAAAATTAGAGTTTTTAACCGCAGAGACCACAGAGGTCGCAGAGGAAAAGAAGAGATAGAGATGAATAATTCCGATGTCAACGGATTTGATATCACTTATTTCTCCATTCTTCTTCTCTGTGTTCTCTGCGGCCTCTGCGGTTAAAATAAATCTTTCTTGTTCACAAATCAAAAGTATTGTAGGGTGTGTCGCCATTGAAAATCCCTAAATTGGACATAAAATCTTACAGTGACGCACCTGAAAAGCTTGATACACAATAATTGTTCGTGCTTGTTTATTCAACAATTGTGTAGGGTGCGTCGCCACTCGAAAAGTTGATTTTTATGCAGATATTTTTAATGGCGACACACCCTACGGCTAATGTTGCAAGAGTTTTGATAAATGGCATAAAAAAATGGCATACAGCGATTTCAGCCTTGCAAGAGTCAAAAAAGATTTTGGATTAACCTTAGATGAAACGCGCAATTTATTTGCCGACACAAAACCTGTTACACCATCAGAAATATTAACAACAATTCTGATTGATTATGTGCCGTTAGCAACTTTTATTTCAACTGAGAAAGCTCGATCTGAATTTTTGATTGCTCCGATTTTGGCAGAAGTTAGGCGATTGTCAAACAAACGAGTTGCTCTTTTCTCAGGTAAAGATTTTACAGTCGATCCTGAAAGAGGTTTGCAAGGATTTTGCGATTATATTATTAGTGGTTCTCCAGAACAATTGTTTATTAGTGCTCCGGTTATAACAATTTTTGAGGCAAAAAAAGAAGATATTATGGGCGGGTTGGGTGAATGTGTTGCAGCAATGGTGGCTGCTCAATGTTTCAATCAAAACCAAGACACTGAGGTCGATCGCATTTACGGCGCGGTGACGACGGGAACTAACTGGAAATTCTTGATTTTGGAGGAAACTACTGTTTATATCGATCCGATTGAATACTATATTCAAAACGTTGATAAGATTTTGGGAATTTTGTTGCAGCCTTTTCACCAATCTTTTGTTAATATCGATGGGTAAATTTCAATTAAAATAATGACAAATAATAAATTGCTAGTTGTAGCTACCGGCAATCCGGGTAAACTCAAGGAAATGCAAGTTTATCTTCAGGATTTGGGATGGGAATTGCAGCTTAAACCGGAAGAGTTGGAAATTAAGGAAACTGGCGAAACGTTTATTGCTAATGCTTGCTTGAAAGCTTCTGAAGTGGCCGCTTCAACTGGCCAATGGTCGATCGCCGATGATTCTGGTTTAATGGTAGATGCACTCGACGGTAGACCTGGGATTTACTCGGCGCGCTACGGGAAAACCGATGCTGACAGGATCAATCGACTTCTCAAAGAATTGGGAAACGAACAAAACCGGGAAGCACAATTTGTTTGTGCGATCGCGATCGCCCGTCCCGACGGTACAATTGCCTTGCAAGTAGAAGGAATTTGTCGGGGCGAAATCCTGCACACTCCTCGCGGTACGGGAGGTTTCGGATATGACCCCATTTTCTACGTACCCGCACAGCAACAGACTTTTGCCGAAATGACACCGGATATCAAGCGATCGCACTCTCACCGCGGCCGAGCATTCCATGCTCTATTACCACAATTGGCGAACGTTGTCAACCAATAATGAGGAAAAAAGCTAAAAAATGGGCTAACTGTGGCATTGGATATTGACACGCTTGGTATCAGAACTAAACAGGAAAGAGGTTTTTCGTTGGCAGTTACCAATGACCAATTACCAATGCCCAATGCCCAATGCCCAATGCCCAATGCCCCAGTATCTTAGATAGCCTCCAAGTTCTTTTCTCCAGTCCGAATCCGAATAATTTGTTCTACAGGAGAGATGAAAATCTTGCCGTCGCCAATCTCGCCCGTGCGGGAAGCCGCGATAATTTTATCAACCACCATGTCAACCTGATCGTTTTCCACAACAATCTCGACCTTGAGCTTTTGCAAGAACTCAACGGTGTACTCAGAACCGCGATAGCGTTCTGTCATGCCCTTCTGACGGCCAAAACCTCTAACTTCAGAAACAGTCATCCCCACAATACCAGCATTGACGAGTGCGATTTTCACTTCGTCTAGTTTAAAGGGGCGAATAATAGCTTCAACCTTTTTCAAGTTTTTCACTCCTAACAGTTAGTACCTTCGTTATATTACTTAATCGGCGTGACATCTTTTAATATCACTGCCAACAGCAAGTATTTTGTCAAGTATATTACCGTATCTTGTACTCGCGATGAAATGCAGGCCAACCTTTAACAATATTCTCGGATTTTCCGGGCGCAGGTTCTCGGCTCCGGCCGATCGCGGTAGAGTTAAGAAGACAGCAGCAGCCCTCCCCCGCCGATCTGCTAAAACTGAAAAAGAATGCAGGAGACAGGAGTTTTCCGAGTTTCCGCTTTGTCATGTGAGATTTGTACGTATTGCTGAAAACTATAATTGCCAGAAGCGGTCAGTTAAACTATTCCTATGCACCCAGCCAGCCCTCCCCCTGACCGCAGCGGGCTTGATGCCCTACTGAGAAATCGCCCCTTCCTCGCCTTGTGGACGGGCCAATTATTGGCCCAAGTGGCGGATAAAATCTTTTACGTATTGCTGATTATTCTGCTGAAAACCGGCGACTACCGACCCTGGCCGGTTTCTTGGCAACATTCTGAAAATTCTATGCTGTCAGCGGTGATGATCGCCTACACCGTGCCGGCGATCGTCTTTGGTTCCGTAGCCGGTATCGTGGTAGACCGCTTTTCCAAAAAGCAAATGCTGAT
>JARCMA010000055.1 GCA_030248405.1 Microcoleus sp. MP8IB2.171 | reverse complement strand
TTTTCATTTAGTATCGATTAGACTTGCCTGGAGTTAAGGTGGAAACTTGTACTCAAATTGAGCGTCAAGAATAGTTTGTCATCACTGTGAGAATTATACAGAAGAACTCCATCAGAATCTTGCGGAGTTCTGGGCGATCGCGCGATCGGATATAACGATTGCCCGGTTAATGGTAGGGAAACGGCACTGCGGTGTCCTAATTTCGGGTAACGGGTAAAATCAACCGGATCGGATGTAACGATCGCCCGATTTGTAGGGAAACGGCACTGCCGTGCCCTGATTTCGGGTAATATCGTTTTCCCTGACGCACCCTACATCAGTGACTATTTTGTTTTTGATGCGGGCGATCGATCCTCCTGCACTAAATACTCCTGTACCTAATGGTAAATTGTTATTAGCAAGGGGGCGTTTTGATACAATTGTTAGCAAAAACAGCGGCGGCGGTGCTACTTATGCTAAAATTGCTGCGGCTAGGGAACTGGGAATTCCGGTTGTGATGGTGCAGCGGCCGCCGATACCCGATGTTGAGCAGGTTGGTGATGTTGAAGGGGCGATCGCTTGGCTAATTGAGCAGTTATGAGTTATTAGTTATTAATTACATCCTTTTGGCGATCGGAATGTGCCAGATCCAGAAACTGAGGTTGTAGCAGCCAGACTGCAAAAATTGCTCTCCCCCTTAGTGTCTAATCAACTAGGCTACTATCAGCAGTTGGGGTTAAGGTCGCGGATCTGACGGGGTGACAACGCTTCTGTCTTTTTAAGAGCGATCGATTTAAACTCTTCTAAGTGCAAGGCTTTCCGGTTGCTGGCCACTGCCTCAGTAAAATTATTCTAATACCCATACTAAATAAGGAGACTCAAATATATGCAATACAAAAACGGTATGCCAATTGCCATTATTGGCGCGGGAATATCAGGCATTACGACAGCCAATATTCTCAAGAAAAATGGTTTCCAAGCAGTTGTTTTCGAGAAATCCGAAAAGATTGGCGGAGTATGGGCACTTGCATACCCAAACGTACACCTGCAAAATATCAAAGAACAGTATCATTTATCTGATTTTCCCTGGCCATTCACCCCTGATTTACATCCCACCGGAGAACAAATCCTGAATTATTTGGAGCAAGCGGTCAACCATTTAAATCTTGATGTGCGGTTAAATCATGAAGTTATTGAACTCAAAGAAACAGAAGATGGCTGGCTATTAAAATATAAAAACCAGGATGGCGTTCACGAAGAATTATTTGGATACGTCGTTATCTCAGTTGGGCAATATACACAAGGAAAGTATCAACCTGAATTTCCAGGTATAGAAGATTTCGGAGGCAAAATCATCACTGAACGGGATGTCCACACGCTTGATATATTCGACAATCAACGAGTTGTAATCCTTGGCTTCGGAAAAAGCGCTTTGGACATGGCGACTTTCGCAGCCAAACAAGGCGAACAAGTAAATCATGTATTTCGTACACCGCGCTGGCTTGTGCCAGAATGGATTTTGGGCGTACATTTTACCCACGCATTATTCAGCCGTTTTGGAACAGTGATGATGACAAGTTGGGCACATCCAACCGCCATTGAACGTTTCCTGCACAATCGCCTTGGTTTCATTGTTTCAGGTTTTTGGGATTTGATTGCATCCATCTTCCGCTTTCAAGTTCAGCGAAATGTTTCTGGAAAAGGTCAAGAGGCCCAGCGCCGCATCCAAGCTGTACAACCAGATCACAAACTATTGCCTGATTTACGTTCAGCCACAGCGGTTGCGCCTGAAAATTACTATCCCTTTATTGCAGAAGGAAAAATCTCGCCCCACCGTGCAGAATTATCTGGTTTTTCGCGAGAATCAGTAAAGTTGAAAAATGGTTGCGAGATTCCATGCGATTTAGTCATTCTATCTTTGGGTTCGCAAACGCCGATTTTTCCATTTTTGCCTGATCAATATCGAAAAATGTTGGAAACCGAACCCGATGGCGTGCAGTTATATCGCCACTTGCTTCATCCTCGCATTCCTGGCATTGCCTTTGCCGGGTTCAATCATGGATATATGCACGTGCCAGCAGTCGAAATTGCCACACAATGGTTGTGTGCTTACTTGCGTGGTGAACTTGAGTTACCTTCCAGCGAAAATATGGAAAAAAGTATTGAATGTATCCGCCAGTGGAAACGCGCAAATATTCAATTTGAACCTTCGCGATCCTGTGCGATCAACACTCGCTTTCAACAATATATTGACATCATGCTTAAAGATATGGGTGTTTCTCCTTATCGAAAATTACCTAACATTTTCGCTGAGATATTCGGCAGATATCAAGCATCCGATTATCTTGGCGTATCGGAAGAATATAATCACAAAAAGAAAAGTCGCTCTACTCCACTACACCCTCTTCCGTTGGATACTTGATTGCTTCCAAAGCTTACCAGGGGTCAATTGATATAAATTCCGGTTGCACCGGAATTATTGTTGACTGTTGACTGTTGACTGTTGACTGTCAGTCGAAAAACTGAATGATAGTTGAGTATTGACTGTTGATTCGATTTTACAATGCGATGCTAGCGGAGTTGATATGACGCGCTATTCTGCTGCCCATTTCGCACTGATTGGAAAGGATATCCAAGCTTGGGTAAATTTATTGGCTGAAGATTCGGCATGATTGTTCGATCGCCAAAATCTAAGTTTTCTACCCAAAATTTGAGTAAATTCTGAGCATAATTGCTGATTGACAAATGCTTCCCTAGCTTAAGTTGTTACCTTAGCAATGGACACTGCCTGGGAATATAAATCTCTCGGCTATGCCTTCAATTCCAATCAGCAATTCTAAATACCAAATTACTTTGATTTTTTCGGACTATTCAAAGAATTAAGATGATTGTTCATATCCTGCAAATATTTTGATAAAATTGGATACTGTGAAGTTGCTAGCAGTGCATCTTTTTTCTGGCTGACAGTTGTTTCTAATGGCAAAACGCGATAGTTCGTTTTATTGTTTTGAGTATAGCGGTGAACCCAAGTCGGAAAGGTTTTGATGCTGGTAATTTCTGTGGTTTTTTCGGGAAATGTTTTGCGAATATTTACTTGCAAAATTACGCCTAAGTCTGTATATTTTTTATTCTGACCGGAAATGAAGTTTCCCATTGAATAAATTGCTACAGCTTTGCGGGTTTTGCCATTTTTTCCGGGGAAGTTAAAAATTTTGTAAGGTTGGACGACGTGGGGATGGCTGCCGAGAATGATGTCTGCACCAGCTTTTAATAGGTTTTCCACTAATTGTTTTTGTTGGGGGTTTGGCTGTCGCTGATATTCGTCGCCAAAATGCAGAGAAATTGCGATTATATCTGCTCCTTGTTTGCGGGCTTTGGCTATGTCTTTGACTATCTTTTTTTCGTCGATTAGGGAAACTAAGTAGTCTTTGCCTTTGGGTATGGGGATGCCGTTTGTGCCGTAGCTGTAGGCTAGCATGGCTAGTGAAATATTGTTTTTGGTGATGATTAAAGTGCGTGAAGCCTCGACGGTAGATGTGGCTGTTCCTGTTGAGGCAATTTTGCGATCGCCCAAATTTGCGATCGTCCTAATTACTCCTTTTTCTCCACGGTCTAAAGCATGATTGTTCGCCGTTGTCAAGATATTAAATCCGGCTTTTTTAGCAGCATCTGCTAATTGAGCCGGTGCGTTAAATAGCGGATATCCCGTATATCCGCCTGCATCTTTGCCCGCTAAGGGTGTTTCGAGATTTCCGATGACCCAATCGCCTGTTGAGAGGATGCTTTTAACTGGTGCGAAGAAATTGTCAAAATTGTATGTTTGCTTTTTTGCGTCGTAGCCCGATCGCGTTTGGGTACTGTGCATCATGATGTCGCCGACAGCAATTAGTGTTGCTTCTTTGATTTCAGACTTGGGTTTGGCGGGAACAGGTGTTGCTATTGGCGATGGCGTCCCGCCCCGCAAGCTACTACTTTCTGTAGGCTGTGTGTTAGTTTGTGGCGTTTGGATGTTGCAGCCTGCGATCGAAAGCATGGCAATTACTGAGATCAACCGACGAAAATTCATGATTTTTGAGAGTAATTTTTCGGCTTATATGATATCATAACTAATTTAGTTACGGCTCAAAAGATGAAAAAAAATTATCTAATTCTTGCCTTGATTGTTTTTGTAGCAATTATGGGTTTTGGGGTTTTAACTTACGCTCAAACTTCGGGAAATCGACCTTTTGAATTTGCCTTGATTGGCGATTTGCCCTACAGTGCCGAACAGGAAGCACAATTTCCTAGTTTGATTGCAGATATCAATCGATCGCCCGCAGCCTTTGTCCTCCACGACGGCGACATTAAAAACGGTTCTAGTGTCTGCGATGATGCAACTTTTGTCAGCCGCAAGCAATTATTTGACAATTTTGATATGCCGTTTATTCTCGCCTATGGCGATAATGAATGGACGGATTGCCACCGATCAAAAAATGGCAGTTACGATCCAGTAGAAAGACTCGCTAAACTGCGGGAAATATTTAGCAACAGTAATCAAAGTTTGGGAAAGCGTACCTTAACTCTCACCCGTCAAAGCGAAAACTCGCAGTTTGCTAAATACCGCGAAAATGTTCGCTGGATTTATCATGGAGTTGTGTTTTTCGCGATTAATATGCCCGGAAGCAACAACAATTTTGGTCGCACTCCCGAAGCTGATGCAGAATATGCCGATCGCAATTCAGCTAACTTAGCCTGGATCAAAGAATGTTTTGCTTTAGCCAAACGCATCAACAGCAAAGGAATTGTGTTAGTTGCACAGGCAAATCCGGGATTTGAACTCGATCCGACGGACAAAAGAAGAAGCGGCTACAACGATTTTATCGCAACTTTGGAAACAGAAACAGGCAATTTCCCAGGGCAAGTTGTATTCGTCCACGGCGATACTCACTATTTCCGCATCGATAAACCTTTACCCCATTTTACCGATGAGACTCAACTACCGAGAATGAAAAATTTTACTAGAGTTGAAACTTTTGGTTCTCCAAACGTGCATTGGTTGCGGGCTGTTTATGACCCCAAAAATCCGAACTTGTTTGAGTTTAAACAGCAGATTGTTCCGCGCAATTAGGCGATGCAATACAAATTTTATGCAAGATAAATATTTTTTTTCGCTTACACTGAAGATAGGTAGCATTGAGGAATTTATTTATGACGATCGCAACTGAGCGCCTTACTCTTGAACAATTTCTGAAACTGCCAGAAACTAAACCGGCTAGCGAATACATTGAGGGCGAAATCATCCAAAAACCGCTGCCGAATACAAAGCATAGCCTATTGCGATCAAGAGCCTGCAATGCAATTAATCGTGTGACTGAAACTCTCAAGATAGCCTATGCTTTTCCAGAGTTGCGGTGCACCTTTGGCGGTCGATCGATTGTTCCAGATATTGCGGTACTATTGTGGGAACAAATTCAATTTGATGAGAGCGGTGAACCGTTGGATGATGTGCTAATTGCACCGTATTGGGCGATCGAAATTCTCTCGCCACAACAAAGCTCAAATCGCGTAACTAAAAAAATTATTTACTCTCTGCAACATAATTGTCAGTTGGGGTGGCTAGTCGATCCAGACGATCGATCGATTTTAGCGTTTTTGCCCAACCAACAACCACAATTCTGCGAAGGTAGCGATGTCGTTCCAGTACCCGAAATGATTCCCCTGAATATCACCGCCGAACAGGTGTTTAGCTGGTTGAGAATGCAAGAATGAATCAGGGCGAGATCCTTTTTTGTACCAATTTTAAAAATCTCCCGGTAAGGAAACTAAAACCCGCCCCCACCCAAATATCGCATAGTTGTAGGGGGCGGGTTTCACCAATAAGATCGACCGATAATTGACAATCTCTCAAACCCGCCCCCACCTAATGATAAATCGCCATGCAGAATTTAGGTGAAACCTACCAAATTCCCTATTGTCGCCACCTGTCAAATTGGTCTTCGGAACAGCCATTAATAAATTGATTGCTCACCCAACCGTCAAGGATTGTCAAAGTTTCATTAGGAGGATTACCCGAAAATCTGGCCGCAATTTTCACCCACTTACCTTGTCTGCTGACAGCCCTAACTCCGTCTCCCCTTTTCAATTTAGCAACAACAGGGTACTTATTACCTGGGCCTTTGCGAATGTTAACAGCGCCACCTTCACCTGTAATAAACGAGCATTGAGTTTGCTTTTTTAAAGCTTCTGCTTTTTTGGTAGCAAGATTTTGCTGCTTGCCGAAAACAGGAAAACTGTAAAGTGAGAAACTCAAACTTGCAACTACGGCTGCAATGAAAAAGGCTTTTGATTGAGTAAAAATTAGCATTATTTGATTTCCTTGGATTGGCAGAACTGCAGTCATGACTATGATTTTTTAGAGAATGACTTCAGTCCTTACTACTAACTGTTATTTGACAGAGGCAAACCATTCGGTAACACCTTGGGCGATCGCCTCAGCTAATTTCTTTTGTTCTGTCGGATTCACAATCCATTCAAACTCTTCGGGATTGATCATAAATCCCAATTCCATTAAAACAGATGGAGTAACGGTAGGACGAGTCATGGCTAAGTTGTTCCAGAATACACCATAGCTCGGACGGTTCAACTTGGCAACTAAATAATTGTGCAAAAAGATTGCCAAACTGTGCGCTTGCGGGTGAAACCAGAAAGCGCCGACGCCTTTAGTCTTAATGGCATCGCCGTTATCTGGCAAAGCATTGTAGTGAATTGAAATTGCGATCGCAGGTTCTTCTTTTTGAATCATTTCCAGCCTCGGCGGCAAATCCAAATCGACATCTTCCACCCGCGTCATTACCACATTTGCGCCCCGATTTACCAATTCCTGTTGCACCAATTTCGACACCGTTAAAGCTACTGTTTTTTCCCTAATTCCTACTGGACTCACTGCACCACCATCCTCCGGCCCGCCGTGTCCCGGATCGATGAGAATCTTAATTCCCGATAAGGGTTTTGCTTGCGAATTCGGCATCATGCTTGTATTCGCCGGCGGGTGTTTTAAAGACAATACTAAAGTTGTGCCCTCGTATCTCAATTTGTAGCCCCACTGCTGGGCAGATTTGAGATTAAAAGTGTATTGTACTTGCAGTGGCGAGATTTGTTGCCATTCCAAACGTGAAATTACCTGGTCATCATCGAGGCGAATAATGTCAGTTTGAGCGGTGGTATTGTACAGCGTTAAAGTGAAGGTGCGTTCTCCTTCTTGCACGGTGACTGGGACGGGTATTTCTAATGGGAATAAGACCTCTGTCCAGCCGGAAACTTGACGCGAACTGGCGCTGCGAATAATCGATCGCGGAGGCACTGAATCCTTGATAATTCGCACTTCCGATGCTTTAATCCAAGCACCGTAATCGAGTCTGAGCCATTCTCCCTCGCGCCCGATAATTGTTGCTCGCGTTCCCTTCGGCAGCGGTGTCATCCGAGAAAAATCTGTACTCGCCCCGGTTCTGGCGACACCAGGATCTGCTGTTACTTCGGCTATTTCTAAGTCGGTCGGAGAAAGAATAGAAATCTTGCCAGTACCCTGCTGGCTGATAGTTTTATCATTCATTGTTAGCTCAAATACAGGCACTCCTAAATCCACTTTTTGTCCCTTAGATGAGAGGGAGTTTTCAGGGGTTTTACCGCAGCCTTGATACTGTTGGCTGCCGTCTTTTTTGAGCGGAGAATTTTCGCCTAAAAGTATAGAGTTGTTCGCGGGTAGTTCGACTTGCGATCGCGCTTTTAAAGGAATAGTAACGCCCGCCAATTTTACGGAAACTTGAGCATTCGCAGGTGCGATCGCCCCAAAGCAAATATATTCCCCCGGCAAACTCGCCACATCGACTTTCGGCGTCAGGGAATCTTTAGCAAAAGCCAATCCTACAGGGGCTTCCGGCTGATTCGACTCGCGCGTCACCTTAATTTTGACTTCCTGATTTTCGTAACGCAAGGTAAAGACATTTTCGCCGATTTGCAGCGGAAAAGTCGGGGCGAAATGCCCGGATGCGGTGCGCGAAATTTGGTTGCCATTTACCGATACTTGTCCCGGTGGGGGCGCTGTGCCGATTAAAAAGATGCGATCGGCTATTGTTTTGTGGTTGGGGGGAGGATAAGCGACGAACAAAGGTTGAGCGGCGACAGCTACAGAGGCGATCGCCATTATCAGGCCAAACACAACTAATCCTAAAAATCTTCTCATTTTCAATTGCAACTAATTGAGACTCTGTTGGTTATTTATACTAGAACTTGCGCTAAACCCGGGAGAAATCTGGGAAGAAACTTGGTTTCTGAGGATTAGCCGTAAGTCTAATTTACTCTACTGGCCCAATTTTATCAGGTTTGTGGTTGCAATTGAGCGATCGGCGACATAAATTCCCGCGTCAAACCATTAAGTTTTAATTAATTCCGAGGTCGTTCTCCACAGTTGCTCCAACCGATTCGCCGGCATCGTCAAATACAAAACATCCCCCGTACTCAAACAACAATTCAGTAAACCCCAGCCATGAAGAGTTTGACCCTTAGTTTCCACATAAAGAGGCACAAAATCCGCCGACTTAGCAGCATCTTGAATACGGTGGCCACAGAAAGGATGTTTTGGCGTAATCAATGTGGCTAAGCAAACCCAGAGACTATCAGCAGTCATTCCGTTGCCCAAAATTCTGCCTCCAATCGCCGCCGCCGCGAAAGCAGGAGCCGCCAATTCCGTCGGGTTCAAAACTCCTTCAAACTCAAAAACTTGTTGCACCATCAAAGCAAAATGTGGGTCTTGATTGCGAACAATAACTGATAGTTTTGGTGCCAATCCTTTAGCACTCAATGCAATTTCGACATTAGACATATCGCTGCTAGTTACCGCCAAAAGTGCTGCCGCTTGCTTAACATTAGCAGCTTCCAAAGTTGCAGGTAAACTGGCACTTCCCTGAATGACCGGAATTTTCATTGAGCGAGCCGTGTTCAGAAATCGGCAGTTTGGATCTTGCTCGATCGCCACAATATCGTAACCGTTAGTGTGCAGTTCTTTAGCAATTTGAATACCGATTCCTCCGAGCCCGCAGATAATGTAATGATTGCGCTGCGGAACTCGTGCCACATCCCAATATTCGGTAAAGCGAGTTCCCAATACATAATCGTTGAGCAGTGCGTAGCAGATGCCGATGATGCCAGCTCCAACTAACATCATGACAACTGTAAATAGTTTAATGCTTTCAGGAGCTTGTTCTGCCACTTTTTCATAGCCTCCGGCTCCGGTAATCATCCCTACTGAAAAATATAGAGAATCAACAATTGAGATCTGCTCGTCAACACAAATATAGGTGGCAGTAGCAACGGCAATCATTGCCAGCAGCGTCAGTACAACAATTACTGCTGCTTGGCTGTGCTGCTGAAATCTGTGCAGCCTAGTTAATGTTTTGAGCAGTTTTTGAGTTAAAGTTTTTTGGGGGCTGTGGAGAGTCGGCTGAGTGGCAACAATTAGCCGATCGCCCTGCTGACACTGCCGATCGGCAAGCACCGCCGATACTAAATCAGTTTTGTTAGCAGCCGGCAGATAATAAATCAACATTCGCGATCGATCGTCCCACAAATCGCTGAGTTTTTTATTTTTCCAAGGATGATTTTCATCGATATATTCTTCGTGAATCGGCCAAGTGCGATCGAACAAACGCAACTGTCCGATCGCCTGACTTCCGAGAGCCGCAAAAGCAAAAACCGGAGCCGCCAATGATGAAACGCTCATGGAAGCGTGATCGGGCAAAGTGTGGTCAATCCTGTCGCCCAAGCTAGTATTGAACAATCTGTTGATGATGCGAATCTGAGGATTGAGAATCCTCGCTTGCATCAAAATTGCCAAATTCACAGCATCATCATCTCCTGCAATTACTAAAGTGTGGGCTTTTTGAATACCAGCCGCCAACAAGGTAGAAGCTGCTTGCAAATTGCCGACAACCACATCAGAAGTTTCGCTGCGAATAGGGCGATCGCTAATACCAACCACAATCGCTCCTTGCTGTCTCAACAAACAAAAAATCTTGTGTCCCGTGTGCCCCAACCCGCAAACAATGATTCGAGGTTTCATAAAAAGTTATTTGCCAGCCAATTTCGGAGCTGTCCTTTGTAATTTTACTTACCATTGTTGACTGTCGTGGCTTTGCAGAATGTAGCTAAAAACACTATCTAGGATGCTTGTGCCACAGTCTCGAAGTTTTGGAAACAAAGAAAGGGCTGTGCCGTGTTCCTAAAGCCACGTTCCCAAGTGTTGAAATAAACACACCACACTGCCATGTACCTACAGACATGAGGTGCAACTAACCTGATTTAATATTTGAAAAATATCCGGGTGCGACAGCAAACCAGCAGAATTTGAATAGGTAGTGACACTGCCCTGTCCCTACAACTATGACTTCCTACATTAGCTGCCTTAGCGGCAGGAGTTATTATGAAATTGACTGCACCCTTATTAGCATCCGCTTTAGTGTTCGCCGGTACTGTCGCCTTTGCAAGCCAAGTGCAAGCAGCTCCAGCCAGCAACTCTGGGAATAGCACTAAAACAACATTTCAGTGCGTTACTTCCGGTCGCAATATTGTGACAATTGCGCGGCGGGGAAATGTCACCACAGATCCGATGATTCTTTGGAAATCTACCGAGTTCGGCCGCGAATATACACCTTGGCAGCGCTGTCAAATTGTTTCCAATCGATTGACCAAAGCTGTTGCCCAGAATGGCGGAAGATTGAGCAACTTGCAGTTAACAACAGGAATTCTTAACAACTTGCCCGTAGTTTGCTACGTGAACGGACGGGGGCGCTGCAACTCTCAAAATCTGCTGTTCACCCTAGACAAGCGAAATGCTAAAAATCCCGGTGATGCTTTAACGAGATTGATTAATTTTGCCCAAGACGGCAGCGGGCCAGTTACAACGTTCAGAACCGGAGCTCAATCGTCTGCACCGCAGTTTGTTCCCTTTGGAGATATGGTCGATCGAGCTTTTAATTCTCCCAATAAAAAACCGTCAGTTCCTGTAGCAAAACCGCAGGGCGATCGAGGTATTTAATAGCCGCCCCTCTAACTTGCACCTGACAAATTTTGAAACAATTGTGGGGTGGGCTTCTAGCCCGCCCCTAAATATTTAGACTAAAAAAAACTACACTGTCACCCCTTCAATTTTCTCATCTGTTAACTCATACAACTCGCGCAACTGCTGCAACTTATCCGCCTCCGGCTGCCAAAAACCCCGCCCGTTAGCCTCCAACATTCGCCCTACAATATTGCGAAAAGCTTCAGGATTGGCCTCCCGCAACTTCTGCGCCATTTCCCGATCTAAAGCATAAGTATCAGCCGCCTGATCGTAAACCCAACTATCAGTAAAATCAGCCGTTCCGCCCCAACCAATTAACGCCGTCATCCGCTGCGAAATTTCATAAGCGCCGCCAGAACCTTGATTTGCCATCGCGTTAGCCCACTTAGGATTTAGCAACTTAGTTCGATATTCCAAACGCAGCAAATCTTCTAAATTGCGCGGCGTTGTATCCTGAGAAAAACTTTCTACAAAACTCGTGTTAACCTTTTTGCCGCGCTGCTTTTCTGCGGCTTTCTTCAAACCGCCAGTATTCGCATAATACTCTTGAATATCAGTCAAACCATATTCAACAGAATCAATTTCTTGAATAATGCGATCGCACCCTTGCAACAACTGAGTCAAAACCTCCGGCCTCGCCTCCCCCTTATCCTTTCTCCCGTAACTAAAAACATTGCGACTTTCCCAAGTTTTCCCCAACTCATCCCCCGATTCCCAACTACCATCAACAACCCTATCGTTAACCAAAGAACCAAAATCCCCAGCCGGATTAGAAAACAACCTCGCCGAATAATTCTGCACGCCTTTAGCCTGCAAAATTAAAGCGTGTTTGCGAATAAAATTCTCCGATTCCGGTTCATCAGCATCCGCCGCCCGCACAAACAAATCATCCAGCAATTCAATAATATTCACAAAACTATCTCGGAAAATCCCCGAAAGATTTCCCAACACATCAATCCGGGGATGGCCGACATCAGCCAGCGGTTTTAACTGATAGCGAACAATGCGGCCAGTACCCTCCTTAAGAGGTTCAGCACCCACCAATTCCAGCAGAATTCCAATAGACTCCCCGCGAGTCTTAATTGCATCCAAACCCCACAGCATCACCGCCACAGTTTCAGGATATTTACCATGTTCCTCCAGGTGCTTCTCAATAATTTTCCGAGCAATTTCGCGCCCCCTTTCATAAGCAGCCGGAGAAGGCATCCGATAAGGATCTAAAGCATGAATATTTCTGCCAGTTGGTAATACCCCAGCCCCATCCCGCAACAAATCCCCACCCGGTGCCGGCAGAATATATTCCCCATTCAAACCCCGCAAAAGATTAGTC
>JARCMA010000455.1 GCA_030248405.1 Microcoleus sp. MP8IB2.171 | reverse complement strand
TTAGTGCAGCGAGTTGAGCGAGAAACTCTGCCAGTAATTGTCGCGGGCGATTTTAATATGACAGACGAAACTCAAGACTATGACAGGGTGCAGAAAGTCATGCAAGATTCTTTCCGAAAATCTGGATTTGGGTTTGGTTTTACCTGGCCTCACGGTTGGGAACTTAAGTTATTGGTAAAAAGATCGAATTGGAGATTAAATTATCCGGTTTGCAGGATTGATTATATTTGGTATTCAAAGCATTGGGGTGCTAAATCTAGTTCCGTTTTGGAGGCAACCGAGTCCGATCATTTGCCAGTGGGGGCAGAATTGGTTTTGTTGAAACCACAAAATAGTTAAGTTAAACTTAATGTATTAGTCAATTATTGCCTGGAGTTATATGTTAAAATAACTCTTAGGTGGAGTGATTAAGTCTAATGCCTACTGCTGCCCAGCTTGAGAGTTTATATCGCATCTCTTATCAATTAACTTACACAATGCTTCAGCCCATACATCTTGTTTGTGTTGACGACCAAACTCGTAACGTATACATATTGGCTGGGTATGATGAAGAGCTTGAGTTCCAAATTTTACCCAATGGGGAGTTTGCTGATGAGCCAAGTTAACTATAACGAAATGTCGAATACTGAATTGAAAAAGTATTTTCTCAGACATCGAGGAGATAGAGCCGCTTTTCAGGCGTACTTAGACAGAATCAATCAGCATCCGCTGAGGATTATTGCAACTCCCGGCGATCCTGATTTCGATCAGAAAGTTCAAGCCGCAATTCGGCAAAAGTTAGAAGCGGCAAGAAATAGCAATAGTTAGCCATCTAACAAGTCAAATACAGTCTGCGCTTGAAAGTTTGTGATAAGAAGAGGCACACCCCATGCAAATTACCCTCACCATTCCTGAATATTTAGAACAGCAGCTTATTGAGAAAGCTGGTAAACTCAACCTGCCCATCGAAACCCTGATTTTACAATCCCTAGGTCAACTATTTGAAGAAGACAAAGACGATCCATCTAAAGAAGATATCCTTAACAGTCTCCTGATTGCGCTTCAGGAAGTAGAAGACGGCAAAGTTCACCCGATCGCAGAACTTTGGGATGGTATTGATGTCTGAACCACCCAGCATCCAGGTTCTGTTTGGCGATCGATTCAAGCGCCAACTCCGAACCCTCGCCAAACGTTATCGCCAGATTCAAACCGACTTGCAACCCCTCCTACAGCAGTTGCAAGCAGGCGAATGTCCAGGCGATCGCATTTCTGGTACAGGCTACACCGTCTTCAAAGTAAGAGCCAAAAACAGCGACATCAGTAAAGGAAAAAGTGGAGGCTATCGGATTATTTATCAAGTCACATCAACCACTTGTTTTATCTTGCTTATCATCTATGCCAAATCCGACCAAGAAACGGTTACTCTAGAGGAAATTAATGATATTATCGATAGATTCCGCAATGAGCAACAATCATAATCTAGAAATAACATTAACTCAGCTCAAAAGTTTTCGCTCTCCGACTGCTACCATTAGCATCAAAATTTAGGTAAGTACGGGCGGCAATCCTACCTCTTTCGGCTGCACAAACCTGCCATTAAAACTAACAGCTTTATCCTCAAAAGTCCTCGCTTGGGCCACCGCTTGCCGCAAATGAGCCCGATCCATATCGTCCTCAATTCCTGCGACCAAATACACAATTAACTTCATCGCTAAATCCTTTCCAGAGACAAGCATTCGCTTTTTGTTCGGATCGTACAAAATCCCGTACCACGCAGACTCAGGATTGTCCATGTGGCTAAATCCTTCATCCACATCGTACCTGCGGAGTTTGTCGAAAATAGATTTCAGGGAAAGTTTCTTTCTAAATACTAGAATTCCCAAAGCATTAGCTAAAGCAATTTGACCGACTGGACGGAACAAAATATTTCCCTCGCCCCCTGGCTTTTCAAAACTAAATCGACGCAATTCCGCCGTTTCTTCCCCACTTTCAATTCTTTGATAGCTGGGCAAAGTTGCTAAATTATCGAACAATTTCTGAAACTCTTCTATTCCCTCTTTCAGTTCCTCATCTTCGGGACGCATGGGAATTAAACCTTTTCTTTCCGGCTTCCAATGGGGGAATTTATGTTCTAAATACCGTTCCGACATATCTTGCAGCGCTTGCAATGTTGTTAACACAGTTGATTTGGCTGCGACTGTGGCGCTGTCCCAATTGACGCGGGGATTTCTATTTTCTTGCTCTTTCAATAAAGGATGGGTGACGGCAATTTTGCGGGCGCATATCGCAAATCCGTTGTCTTCGTTCAATAATGCTAGCTGTCCCTGACTCAGCGTTACCGCCATGAGGTTAACGTGCACAAAGATCGATCGCACGCGCCGTTGTGCTTGCTGCCGAGTTTCCCCCGCTACCGCCGCCGGGATAAACTCAATCCCGATTTTTTCGTGAGCTAATTTATACACTGTTTCGGGGTCGATTTGATACTCTTCTGCTAAATCTTCGAGAGTAATTGCAGCGCCGACAGGTTTTTTATTTTTGTTGTATCTTTGCAGGATTCCGGTTTTAATTAAACTCATTAAACCTTGAACTCCCATCAGCCGATGCTGGCCGTCTAAGGCAAAAATTGAGACTTTTTGTGATACATTTAACAGCCCTAAATTCTCGTTTTTATCAAAGGATATGAATTCAGCGGCTGATTTAGTTGCTACGCCATTTTTATCCCATTCTTCTGCTAGAGGATTGTCTACCCACGGGGGACTGACGACTACTAAAACTGCGGGGAATTTGTGCGATTTTCGGGCGGCTAAATATTGAGTTAGGGCGGCTTGGCGCGACCAATCTAAGGGGCGCTGGATAATTTCGTCAATGGTTTCGTCGTCGCGGACGATGTTGTTAGTTTGGAGGTCGAATTTTTGCCGAAAAAGCGGCATTTGTGAGGCGAAACGGACGCGGGAATCTAACCATTCTAGGGTGACTGAACCGATGTAGGCTTCGGTGTTTCCCATCTGGGTTTTTTGTACGAAAATGCGATCGTCCTTTCCTAAATAATTGTCTAATAAAAGTGCGATTTCCTGTCTTTCGCGATTTTCTTTTTCCAAAAATTGGCTAGCGAGGTCAGCCGCTGGGTTGGTGTTCATTCGCAGTTTTTATATAATTAGGCTATGTTTCCAAAAATATCATGGGTTAAAATTGATGTCAACCCTTGTTTTTTAAAAATATCTGTGAAATACTAAAAATAGCTACCTATGGGTTAGCGAGTTAATTGCCGAAACCTGGGTCTGACGCGCTACCGTCGGGCCCGCCAGGGGTTAAAAACCCCTGTCTCATAGCGAAAGTCCTCTTAAAGAGGACTGAATACAGATCAATTTCGAGGTTGATTTTCAGTCGGTTTTTAACCGACTTTCGCTATGAGACGGGGGTTTAAACCCCCGGCGGACTTTCGGGTAAGTGAGTTAATTGCCGATCGCCCTTGCTGAAGATTTATCTGCGGCTTCACAAAAAAATATGTCTACTCCTTCCTTTGAATACATTTTGCCGGTAATCCGGGGAATTCAAGCGGGCCGCGAATATTACGTATCCATGTGTCCGGTGCGTTTTTTGCCGAAATTGTTCCCCTTAGATTCTGAAGAATTGCCGCCGTCTCTGCGGGCGAAACGCGCGCTTAATCATGCTAGAATTCCCGAAATTGCTGATTATTTTGTCAAGAATTCTGGGAATTACACTTGTGGGGCGATCGCCGCTTCTATTGATGCGGATATTACTTTTGAAGCTGTGGGAAATCTGGCGGAAGAACGCAAAATCGGTCGTTTGCGAGTGCCGATGGATGCTAAGTTTACTATTAATGATGGACAGCATCGGCGGGCGGCTTTTGAGATGGCTTTGAGGGAAAATCCGCAGTTGGGATATGAGACGGTGGCGCTGATTTTGTTTCTGGATATTGGGTTGGAAAAGTCGCAGCAGATGTTTGCTGATTTGAACGGTTTTCAAGTTCCTTTGGAGTCGTCGCTAAGTCTACTTTACAATCACCGGGGCGATTCGGCTTTTGTGCTGAAGGCGGTTGTTAAGCAGGTTGAGGTGTTCCGGTGTTTGACGGAGATGGAGAAGGGGAGCTTGAACGGGCGATCGCACAAATTGTTTACGCTGAGTGCGATCGATCGCGCTATGATGGCTTTGCTATGTAATATGCACGGCATCAAACACGCAAAACCCCCTCGTTACCGCGCCACAAAACAGGAAAAAGAGGCAAAACTTGCTCAGCAAATACAACAGGCGGTTAGTTATTGGAATGCAGTGAGCAATTTTATTCCTGATTGGCAATTAGTTCTGCACAAGCAAGTTGCGGCGGGGGAAATACGCCGGGATTCCGTGCACTGTCACAGTGTTGTGCTGGAGAGTTTGGGGGAAGTTGGGGCTGCTTTGCTGTCCGTTTTTCCTGAGAGTTGGGAGGAACATTTGAGCCTTTTGCAGCAGGTTGATTGGTCGATTTCTAATCCTGATTGGGAGGGAGGATTTTTGGTGAAAGGGGGAATTTCTAAATCGAGGGCGAGTGTTAATTGGATGACTGATTATTTGAAGGCGAGGCTGGGCTTGAAAACCGCAGATGCACCACAGGCGCTACGCCAGTGATACGCTAAAATCTGTGACTTCAATTAAAATAGCGTCGAAACGGTTCTGCAAGAATGCCCAAAATTTGGTCTAGCTGAGTAATGAAATATTCAGTCAAATCAATTTTTAACAACTGATTTTCTAGGATTAGAAATTTCCAGTTTGTACCCGTTGAAACCGATCCATAAATCACCGATTGTTCTTGCCCTTTACGAGCATTAAATATTTGAGCTGCTGCCATCTGAGCCGCACACTGTCCCAATCCTATTCTAATATCGTTGTCTTTTGCTTCCACCAATGTCAAAACTGGAGCCGTCACCAATGATTGATTGCTCGATGCACTGAGTAGAAAGTCACAAGCTCCTGTTAATCCTTTGCTCTCTTCTACGTTAAATGTGTTGCCGGAAAAGTAGCCAATTTTGTTGTTAAAAGTGCGCCGTATTTCGAGTAGAATGGGAGTGATGATTAATTCCGATCGAGCTTTTTCGGTGCTGATGCTTGAGGCTAAGTCTAAGGTTTCGTCTAGGGTTTGCTTGAGACGTTCTGAAGGTGCGATCGGGGTAATTTGGCTGAATAAGTGGGGAATGTCTTCAACGGTTAGATCCAGGGTTGAGACGGCTTGCTCGATCGTTTTGAAGTCGCTGTAGGACATATTTGATTTGGGGGTGGGAGAGATAATTATTTTGACCGCAGATGCACGCGGACAGTGATATAATTATCTCCTGTTTAGGCGGTAAAATTACTTTTTAGTCTGCTGACACTGCTTAAATTTTCTGGTTTCTGGGTTATGGTTTTGCCATCCTGTGCTTAACCCTCTGTTGAAAATAGTGTAAAATTTGAGGTCGGATTGTATTTAATCATCGCGGGAGGAGAAAATGACTACAGGAGAAGAGTCTGAAAATAAGAACTTAGCTTATTATCGCAAACGTTTTGCGGAGCTTAATGTAAGTCGTACACGCCAACGTGGTAGCGCTCATCATAAGCCAATATTACTATTGTCAATCATCGACCTAATTGCTCAAGGAATAATTAGGGATAATCGAATTTATGTTTCAGATGATTTGGTTAAAACATTTAACAAGTATTGGGATGTCTTAGGTTCTGACTCTCATCAGCGTGGTTTGCACTATCCATTTTGGCATTTGGAAAGCGATGGATTCTGGCATAACACACTTAAGTCTGGATTTAATGGTTCAAAACCTAAAACAACAAACAAGTTAAAAGAAGCTGTAGAATACGCAAGTCTGGATAGTGAATTATTTAATCTACTGCAAGAACCACATTATAGAGCCGAATTAATAGATACACTGATAGCTGCATGGTTCTCATCAAATAAGGATGATCTCGGAGATATTTTGCAAGTTAATCAAGATTTTGAAAATGTTGCTCAGACAGAAACAGAAATATCAGCCACAACAGGGAATCTTGACACAGAACCTCGGTTCTATTTAACAAGGTCGGCTGTTAGAAATGCTGTTTTCAGGAAAGCAGTAGTACATACATATGATTACAAATGTGCATTTTGTCGATTAAAAGTGATCAGAAATCTAACTCAAAATATTGTAGATGGCTCACACATTAAGCCATTTTCAAAGTTTTATGACAATCAAATTAATAATGGGATATCATTATGTAAAAATCATCATTGGGCTTTTGATCAGGGTTGGTTTGCTATAGATGACAATTACAGAATTATCGTCGCTAATGACTTAGAAGAGGAATCCCCCAATGCCAGAACTATGAAAGATTTTCATAGTGAAACTATTTTCCTGCCAACTTTAGACCAATATCTACCAAGACTTGAATCGCTACAGTGGCATCGAGTGAATGTATTTAGAGCTTAATTACGTAACTGAGGTTGAAGAGATGACAGAAACAATGCTACCACTTTTTCCACCCCGTACCGTTAGGGACTTAGTGGAAGAAATAAAAAAAATAAGTCAAGAAATTAGAGATTTATATTGTTTAGATGATATTCCTTGGGTTGTAGGATATTCAGGAGGAAAAGATAGCACTACTGTAGTGCAGCTTATCTGGTATGCAATAGCAGAATTACCACCTGAAAAAAGAACTAAAAAAATCTATGTAATCACAACGGATACACTGGTAGAAAACCCGATTGTTTCCATGTGGGTACGTCAGTCATTAAAACAGATGAAGTCTGCTGCTATAGAGCAAAAGTTACCAATAGAACCTCATTTGCTTTATCCAGATGTTAAAGATAGTTTCTGGGTGAACTTGATGGGAAAAGGCTATCCAGCACCGAGACATGGATTTCGCTGGTGTACTGAGCGCCTGAAAATCCTTCCTTCTAATCGATTTGTTCGTGACATGGTGAGAATCAATGGAGAAGTGATTCTGATATTGGGTACTCGCAAAGCTGAAAGCATTAAACGCGCTGTTTCAATGGAGAAACATGAAATCGGTCGAATGAGTGACCGTCTCAATGATAGTTCTAGTTCGATTCAATCTCTGCTTTATCAGAGTCCTAGTCTGCCTAATTCTCTAATTTATAGTCCGATTGAAGATTGGCGAACTGATGAAGTGTGGCTTTACTTGATGCAGTGGGATAATCCTTGGGGAAATAACAATAAAGATTTATTTACCATGTATCGAGGTGCAACAGCAGACAATGAGTGTCCTTTAGTTGTCGATACTTCTACACCTAGCTGCGGCAGTTCTCGCTTTGGCTGCTGGGTTTGCACAATGGTAAGCCAAGATAAATCTATGGAGGCAATGATTCAAAACGATGA
>JARCMA010000454.1 GCA_030248405.1 Microcoleus sp. MP8IB2.171 | reverse complement strand
TGTCTTGAGTATCTTTTAAACTGTCGGTTGGCGACATTAATTCTAAGACAAAATCTGGGGCAATGGGAGGGAATTTTTGTTTTTGTTCGGAAGTGAGTGCATCCCATCTTGATTTTTCAATCCAAGAGACATCGGGAGAACGGTTTGCACCGCTGGGCAGTTTGAAGCAAGTTGAAGAATCGAAACAAATTCCCAGTTGAGTTTGTCTGTTCCAAATCACAAAGTCAGCATTAATTTCTGAGTTATAATTTCCAGTTTCTCCTCCTGTGGGTGGCATGATGATTATTTCTCCTTGGGCATTGCGTTCAAATTTGACATCGGGGTTTTCGCGACACAATTGATAAAATTGGTCGTCGGTTAGTTTAACTATGGAGTTGAGGTTGATGGTAACTGCTATCATGGTATTTTATCAGGATGTGTTGGGATTTTTAAGCCAGATAATGTATATGAATGCCGAGCAAGGTAGAACGATGCAGATGCTGTAAATCTTATTGAGGTAGCCAGAGAATTTTATGATATTTTTTTAGTCGCTTGTGATAATCATATCACCTACTTATAACTAGCTCTCCATAGTTTTATAAAAAACTTTTTGGAGAAAACCCTTACAGACATACCAATAATAAAATGCAATGTTGATTTCGCTAAACAATTTAGGTACTCCCTCTAGTTAACTGGAGAATATCTTGTTTTTTAAATGCAGGGAATCTACGCCGATCGCAAAAAACAACAAGCCCAAACCCGCTAACAGTATTTGGTAGGGAGTTAACTGTAGTTCTCGCCGAAAAAACCATCCGTAGGAAGACAAAACAAGGGCGTATAAAAGACTTACTCCTAGCTTGGGAATTCCTAATGCGATCATATATATATGAATTCGGTAAGTTTGATTCAGCAGAAACCCACCTGTTAAAAAAGCAGAAAATAAAATAAATCGATTTTCTTCATGGCACGGTTGAATAGTTTTAGCTAATACATAGGTAAAAGTACAAATAACGACTGGCACAGAACATAAAATTTGGAAAGTTCGAGTTAATAAAGCGATATTTGGATAGGGAGAAAAATAAGGCTGAAAGAATAAATCGCTGACTTTTAACCCGGAAAGTTGAGTAAAAAATATCAGTTGCGTCACCAATAATAAGGATAAACAATTGAGTCGAACAACAGAGCGACAAATAGTCATAAGCAATTAATACCAAAAATTAGGTTGATTGCCAAAATACAAAAAAATTATATCACCAATATCTCTGGATATTTTGCTAAACTCAATCAGGAGTGTTATCAAAACAAGGAGACAGTCATGCTGTCAGTGAAAGAAGCAGAATCGATCGTTCTAAATTTGGCGCAACCCCTCGACAGTCAGCGGGATGTAGAAACTGTAGACTTGCTGGCAGCATCGGGTCGCATTTTGGCGGCACCCGTCACTGGTTCCCTGGATTTTCCTTACTGGGACAATTCGGCAATGGATGGGTACGCGGTGCGCTTTGCTGATGTGGAAAACTGTAGCGCCGAAAAACCAGCGGTACTCGAAGTAGTAGAAGAGATTCCAGCCGGATATCAGCCTCAAAATACCGTCCAATCGGGGCAAGCGGCGCGAATTTTTACGGGTGGGGTGATGCCTGCGGGTGCTGATACGGTGGTAATGCAGGAAGAAACAAGGCGTGAGGGCGATCGTATTTTTATCTTAGTTTCTCCTGAAAAACCGCAAGCATTTGTCAGACACAAAGGCGCTTTTTATCAAGCAGGAACAACTTTGCTAACTCCCGGTACAGTTATCAATGCCCCAGAAATGGCGGTGTTAGCAACTGCCCAGTGCATTCAAGTTCCCGTTTATCGGCGGCTGCGGGTGGCAATTTTTTCTACGGGTGACGAATTGGTATCGCCAGACCAACCTTTGGCACCGGGGAAACTGGTAGACTCGAATCAGTATGCTTTGACAGTTTTGTTGGCGCAAATGGGATTTGAACCGATTCGATTGGGGATTGTTCCTGATAATGAAGAGGCGTTAAACAAGGCGATATCCCAGGCTGTTGCTACGGTGGATGTGGTGCTTTCTACGGGCGGCGTCTCGGTAGGAGATTACGATTATATTGAGAAAATATTGGGGGATTTGGGAGGAAAAGTTCACGTTAGTTCTGTGGCGATTAAGCCGGGGAAACCTTTAACGGTTGCTGGGTTTAAACGAGGTGAAAAAAATCAGGATTCGCCGAGTTTGAGTTCGGATTGTCTCTATTTTGGTTTGCCGGGAAATCCGGTTTCGGCTTTAGTCTGCTGTTGGCGTTTTGTTGTGCCTGCTTTGAGAAAGATGTCTGGGCTTGCCCCGGATGCTTGGGGGCCGGAGTTTGTCAAAGCTAGGTGTAATGCTGAATTGCGATCGCACGGTCGGCGCGAAACTTACATTTGGGGTAAACTACATTTAGTTGCCGGAGTCTGGGAATTTGAACCTGCTAGCGGCAGCCAAAATTCAGCCAATTTAATTAACCTCGCCAATACCACTGGTTTAGCAGTTTTGCCACCAACGGAAACCTGGGTTTGGCCCGGCGAATTTGTAGAAGTTTTAAAAGTTAGTCAGTAGTCAGTAGTCAGTAGTCAGTAGTCAGTAGTCAGTAGTCAGTAGTCAGTAGTCAGTAGTCAGTAGTCTTACTTCTTCCATCCGTTAAATCCGTTACAAAATCCGTTACCGAACTTCCTTCGTATTATGAGAATTTTAATTGTTGAAGATGACCCGATGATGCAACTGGGATTAGAGCAAGTTTTAGCCGATTCCCCAGAAATAGAAATAGTAGGACAAGCAGAAGACGGCTATTTAGGCGTAGCAGCCGCACTGAAACTAAAACCTGATATTATTGTGATGGATATCGGTTTGCCACGGCTGGACGGCATAGCAGCGACGCAGCAAATTAAAGCACAACTGCCAGAAGTTCGAGTAGTAATGTTAACTTCTCACACGGCAGAAACTGAAATTATTGCTGCCCTTTCTAGTGGGGCTGATGCTTATTGCATTAAAGGTGCTTCCGTAGACAGGCTGTTAGCAGCGATTGCAGCCGCAGCAGAGGGCGCTACATATCTTGACCCTCAAATTGCCCGGACTGTCATCGAACACCTCAAACCCCCGATACCTGCCTCTACAACTACTTTTGGTCAGTTGTCGCAGCGGGAATTGGAGGTGTTAAAATTAATGGTGGAAGGTAACAGCAATCCCGAAATTGCGGCGGCGCTTTACTTGAGTCCAAATACTATTAAAACTCACGTTCGCGGTATTATGAATAAGTTGGCAGTGGATGACCGCGTGCAAGCAGCAGTTGTAGCGCTGAGAACTGGATTGGTGTAAAGAAGGAAGTTCGGCAACGGATTGTTTAACGGATTTAACGGATGTAGCGGATGGATGTTGATGGAATAGGGAAGTTCGGCGCCGGATTGTTTAACGGATTTAACGGATGTGGGGAAGAGGTTCGAGGGAAGAATTCCTAGTTACCAATTACCAATTACCAATTACCAATTACCAATTACTAGCAATTTGAGTGATATAATCTATGTCTGAGTGGATAGAAATCGGTAAAATTGTAGCAGCTCAAGGTTTGGACGGGGAAGTGCGAGTCTATCCCGATTCGGATTTCCCGGAAAGGTTTATCGAACCGGGGAAGCGGTGGATTTTGCGCCCTAACAAAAGTGAACCGGAACCGATCGAGTTTTTGGGCGGTCGCTACATTCCGGGTAAAGGGCTGTATGCTGTAGAGGTAGAGGGTGTGGAAGACCGCGATAGTGCTGAGGCGCTGCGGGGCTGTAAGTTGTTTGTTGAAAAGACCGATCGACCTTACCTCGAATCTGATGAGTTTTACGTCCAAGATTTGATCGGTATGGAAGTTTTTAACCAGTTAACCGGGGAAATCCTAGGCAAGGTAAGTGATATTATTCCCGCAGGTAACGACCTTTTAGAAGTAGAAACGAATCTAACGCCGCCGGAAACTGTCGCCGCAGAATTAGAAAAGCCAAAACAGCCTGAAACTCCCCAAGCCAACGCTGACCCTAGAAATACCCGCAAACCACGGAAAATTCGCGTTAAAGAGCCTAAATCCACAAAAATATTGATTCCTTTTGTGGAAGAGATTGTGCCAGTTGTTGACTTAGAAAAAGGCAGAATTGAAATTGTGCCTCCTCCTGGTTTATTGGAATAATATCATGTCCGGTCGAGCGACCGGATATGATATTAGTTATTAAAAATTTCCCAGTCCCAATTCCCAATATTAATCATTTCCTCTATTTGTGTACCGCACTATCAAGTAACTGATTGAAAGCGCGAAAATTGCAGTCGCCAAACCAATCAAGTCGGCTGCTGTTTTCTTTTCTAGGTCAAAAATGATGATTTTTCGAGATACTGCTATCAAAGAAGTTACAATAACTAGCTCTACTTGAATTACGTGCTTTTTCAGATAAGCTGTAATGTTTTCCAAGATTTCCAGAGCAATTAAAACATTTAAAAACAACCCAAATATGACAAATAACGTGTCTTTTAACAAATTATCACTGTGGTTTACCAATTCTTTTGCTACAAAAATCAGCAAATCGCAAACGCTGACGATAATTACCAAAATCATCGCCAGTGATAAAATTTTCGATATTATTACTTCTACACTTTCTGTGAAATGCAGAAAGTGTTCATCATTGCCAAACTTAGAAATTTGCCTAAATATTTTTTTCAGCATACCAGTGATTTAGTCATCATTCTTGATGATTTTGTCATTGTTCGGTACACTTTGCAAGCGTAAAACTCTGCGAGTGTGTAGTTTCACGACGGCAGCCTGGCACTGGGGAAGGCGACTCTCTCTGCCTGTTATATTTTATAGTTTTTCGTGTCAGCTAGGAATCGATCGCACGCGATCGAACTCCTGATTAATAATTTTTGCCATAAAAAATCCTCAAACTATTGTCTAGCAATATTTTGAGGACTTCAAGGCGCGGTGCGCTCAGAGAAATAACTATCTATTCTCAACAAAGAATAATTGTTTACTCCCAGATTGCTCCGACGCTATACACAAGCGAGCTAAAAATTTAGCTCGAGTGATTTAGTAACGACGAGAAGAGCGATCGTTGTTGCCCCAGTTACCGCTGTTAGAAGAACCACGTTCTTCGCGGGGTTTTGCCTTATTGACCTTGAGGTCGCGACCCATCCACTCAGCACCGTCAAGAGCCTCAATGGCTGCGGCTTCTTCGGCTTCAGTAGACATTTCTACAAAAGCGAAGCCCCGCATCCGACCTGTTTCCCGGTCAGCAGGCAACTGAACGCGCTTTACTGTTCCGTACTCTCCAAAAGTTTGGTTGAGGTGCTCCTGCGTTACTTCGTAGGATAAATTGCCGACATAGATTGACATTGAACATTCTCCAGAATCAGAGGGTGTAGAGATTTAAATCCGGAGGAACGCCGATAGAACGAACTGTACTGCCGAAAATAAAGCCTTGTAAAAAGATCATAGCACGTATGGGTGCAAACTGCAATTGTCTGACTCAATTAATTAAAAATAAGGCAGAAGTCATTGGTCAGAAGGAAAAACCCCGAATTAAAGAAGGAAAAACTCAGAATAAATTTAATTTTCCTTGTTGCCGGGTTCTGCCGGGGAAACCTAGCTTTTAGGGTGCGTAATGGCTCAAAATTTCTCGCTCGACAGAGGTTTTGAGTCCAGTAGAGCACCCTGCGATCGTGCCTCAGCAACTGCTCAGAAACCCGGTTTTTTGACAAAAAACTAGGATTTTACGTGAGCCTGTGGCAAGAAACCAAGGTGATGAGATTGGTGGGGCTATGTGAGTTGTAACATCCCATAGTTGGATGCCAGCTCAAGAAGTGACGGCTAGGGTGGATTTTGCCCAATTAAATTCCCCAACTTCTGCCGCAGTTTCTGCGACAACTTCCGCCGCAGTTTCTGCCCCAACCAGCACCAACTGCACCGCACAAGCTTTTAACTCAGGCTGTTTGGAATCTGGACAGCTTGCAGCATGAGTCATGGCATTGGCTTCAGCACCTTCGGCCCACAGAGAACCCCAGTGCATGGGTACAAATAGCGTACCCGGGGCGATCGCCTTTGTGACTTTTGCCGGAAACTGCGCCTTGCCACGGCGCGATCGAACTTCCAGCAAATCCCCCTCCTTAATCTGCAATTTGGCAGCATCGCGGGGGTGAATTTCCAAAAACGGATCGGGGTGCAATTGATTAATTTTCTCTGTTCTACCCGTCCGCGTCATCGTGTGCCAGTGTCCGTAAACTCTCCCTGTCGTCAACACAAACGGATAATTCGGATCGGGAGGTTCTGCCAGTCCCCGGGAGTGATAGGCCGAAAATCTCGCCCGCGCATCAGGAGTGTGAAAACGCCTGTCAGTATACAGCCTTTTCGCTTCGTTTGCTGGATGCGGAGGCTCGTTTTCGGGACACGGCCACTGCTGGGGGCCTTCTTGGCGGATGTATTCGTGGCTGAGTCCGGTCACATCGCAAGGCCTGCCCCTTGTCAACTGCACGAACTCTTTGTATACGTCAGCGCCGCTGTCGAAAGCAAAGTGTTCAGCAAAACCCAACCGCCGTCCCACCTCGGCGAAAATGCTCCAGTCGTCGCGGGCTTCCCCGGAGGGAGTGTCGAAACCGGGACAAAGCGTCACCCGGCGTTCGGAATTCGTCATTACTCCGGTTTTTTCGCTCCACTGCGTTGCCGGCAGCAGGATGTGAGCGTAGGCCGAGGTTTCCGTGGGATAGTAAGCTTCTTGATAAATAGTAAAGGGCGATCGCAGCAAAGCGGCTTTAGTGCGTTCCAAATCCGGCATACTCACCACCGGATTAGTAGCTGCAATCCACAGCAACTCGACTTCGCCAGTTTCCAATCCCACAATCATGTCCCAAGCTGTGCGGCCCGGATTCGGGGAAATGCTTCCCGGTGCGATTCCCCAAAACTCCTCGACTTGGGTTCTGTGTTCGGCATTTTTCACAAATCGGTATCCAGGCAATAAGTGAGAGAGTCCTCCCGCTTCCCTACCTCCCATCGCGTTTGGCTGGCCGGTTAGGGAAAACGGGCCGCATCCCGGTTTGCCAATTTGACCGGTCATCAAGTGCAAATTAATTAGCGATCGCACCTTTGCCGTGCCTTCCGACGACTGATTTATTCCCATCGACCACAGAGACAAAACGCGCTGCGACTGTTCCCAGTAGTTTGCCGCCGTTTCTAACTCGCTGACAGTAATGCCGCAGCGCGAGGCTACAAAATCCGGCGTGTAGCTGCTAATAACCTCAGCAAAAGCTGAAAAATTCGCCGTGCATTCTTGAATAAACTCAGGATCTATTGCTTGCCTGCGTAACAGCAAATATGCAATTCCGTTAAGCAAATCTATATCCGTACCCGGTTTAATTGCTAAGTGCAAATCCGCCGCTTCAGCAGTCGGAGTCCGCCTTGGATCTACCACAATTATCTTGACATTTGGATGCTTTTTGTGGTATTTTGCTAATCGATTGAATACGATAGGATGGCATTCCGCTGTATTGCTGCCGATAATAAAAGCACAATCTGTTAATTCTAAATCGTCGTAACAGCAAGGCGGCCCGTCCGAGCCAAAGCTTTGAACGTATCCAGAGACTGCTGAAGACATACACAAGCGAGAATTAGCATCAAAATTATTAGTACCCAGACAACCTTTCATTAGTTTCTGGGCAATATAATAATCTTCTGTTGCGAATTGACCCGAACCGTAAACGCACAAAGCATCGGGGCCGCTGGTGCTGCGAATTGTTTGGATGCGATTAACAATTGCATTGAGAGCTTCGTCCCAGCTAGCACGGCGGAAGGGTTGGTCGAGAGTATCTCGCATCATCGGATACAGTAGCCGATCGCTCCGAATGGACTCTGCTACGGTTGCTCCCTTAATACAAACCATGCCCTGACTCGATGGGTGATTGCGATCGCCCCGGACTTTCCAACTTTGTTTTTTGTCGGGAACAACTTCTAGACCGCAACCTACACCGCAGTAAGGGCAAAGAGTTTTTATAGTTTCCATCTGGTGATTTTAGATGCTAATTTTTGAAAGCTAATGGGTAATTGGTAATTCGTCATTATAGTCGGAACTGAGGGCTCCTGCAAATAACGTGTCAATCCTTACTAAATTTCCGCATATATGCTTCCCAGAAACGGACAATACCCTGATTTAAAATTACCCGCTATCTTACTAAAGCTCGCGATCGATATCGCTTGTAGCCCCTTTCTCACTGCTCCTAAATTCCCCTCAAACAGAAATACTCTTCACCTAACTCTTGTCACCCCCAAGAATGGGGGCTAGGAAGAATTTTTGCCGATTTCAAACAGCGCCCAGGTACTACTTTTGACCTAGTTGTTGATAGCAATCTGAGATTTAGTGCGAGAGTATTATGTCGCCTACTTTCCTGATTTAACTTCAAATACGCCACCGTTGGTGGGGCTAAAAGTTACTTGGAATTCAGCAGTTTTTTCAGCGCCTGCTGCAGCACCTGCAGGAGTTTGCAAAACCGGCAGAGGAGTTTCTTTGACGAAATCTTTAGCTGCTTTATTTGTGGGATCGAACTGTAGGATATCGCCGTTTTGTTTTACTTTGACCCGATAAGTCAAGCTTTCGGTAAATGTCGGAGTTGTTCTCCATTTTTGGTCGATTTGTGCATACAACTGCTTTCCGATCGCATCGAGTGCGGCTTGGTCAGAAATCTCTGATGTGGCACTGGTGGCTGCATTGGGTGCAGGACTTGCAGCAGCGATGGGTGCAGGACTTGCAGCAGCGATGGGTGCAGGACTTGCAGCAGCGATGGGTGCAGGGCTAGCATTCGGCGCGATCGAACTTGCTGCGATTTGCGGGCTGGGGGGAGAACTCACAACCGCCGTCTCAGTCGCCGCCTGCGGTGCAGTTTCTTCTAGTTTCGCTTGCTTTAGCTGGCTGGAAACAACAGACATATTGACGGCAGCTAAAGTAACCATTGCTACGAACCACGAGGCTGCCAGGATGCCGCGTTTGATCGACGAAGCTTCTGGGGGTTCGGCAGCGTGAGACACAAAAGGTGCAGGTGCGATCGGCCTGTCAGCAACCGCAGGCTTTTTGCTAGCAGGTAATGGCATCGGTAGCGCGACGGCTTCTGTCTCCGAGTCCGTTGCTTCACCTTCTTCGTGGTGCGCGTAGCGAGAAAACAGGAACTCCAAAGCAAAGTTACGCAGTTCGTAGTATTTCGGGTCTTCCATAATCCGCGCCCGGTTGCGGGGACGGCTGAACGGAACGTGCACATCTTCGCCGATGGAAGCTGCTGGCCCGTTGGTCATCATCACGATGCGATCGGCCAAAAACAAAGCCTCATCAATATCGTGAGTAATCATAATGACGGTAATTTTTTCCTTCCGCCAAATTTTCAGCAATTCTTCCTGCAACTCTTCTCGGGTAATCGGGTCTAGAGCTCCGAAAGGTTCGTCCAAAATCAACAGTTTGGGGCGAGTTGCCAGAGCTCTGGCGATCGCCACCCGCTGTTTCATCCCCCCGGACAATTGGCCCGGTCTTTTGTTACAAGCTTCGGTCAGCCCCACTAATTCCAAGTGTTCCTTGACGATCGCATTGTGTTCCTCTGCGGACTTGTCAGCATAAACACTTTCAACACCGAGGTGGATGTTTTCAGTCGCAGTCAGCCAAGGTAGTAGCGAGTAGTTTTGAAACACCACCATGCGATCGGGGCCTGGTTCAGTAATCCGCGCACCTGCCAGAGCAACTTCTCCGCTTGTCGGCCCGTTGAATCCGGCGATCATGTTCAGCAAAGTTGATTTGCCGCAGCCCGAGTGACCGATCAAACAAATAAATTCCCCTTCCTTAATAGTCAGGTTTACACCGTCGAGAATCACGAAAGGTTTTTCAGGCTCTTTCTGATTATCGTAGACTTTCGATACGTCTTTAATAGTCAGAAACCCGGGTTTTTCTGTCTGAATCTTAGTTGTTTGGGGAGTTTTGAGAGTTTGCATATTTTCAGGATTTGGATTTTGGGTTGAAGAATTAGACATGACAACTTTCGATTGAGAATTTGAAATTAGGGACTTAGGAAGCGGGAAATGTGGAGTCTTGTTTCCTGATTTCTTGCTCCTCATTCCCTCTTCCTATTTGCTGGTTATGCAGCAGGGATTTTGATGGAACACTGACTGCCTATTTGTTCAATTAAGATTTCTTCAATGCGGACGCCGCGCTTAATTTTGACATTCTGAAGATAGTCGATCGGGTCGTCAAGATTAAAGACAGTGCCGTCAAATAGCTCGATCGTCCGACGAACTCTCGAAATATCCGGCAAACCCAATTCGCGGACTGCTTGACCGAAGACATCGGGCCGCAAAACTCGATCGACCACTTCCACCCAATTTTTCGGGAACGGAATCAGACCCCAGCGGGCCATCTGCGCCATCACCCACACCATTTCTAGGCGGTCTGGACAATTAGTTTTGTCAACGTAGAACTGGTTGAAGTTGTAGAGCATTTCGGGTTCTGCGTCGGTGCCGCAGTTGTACGGATCGATGAATCCAGGGCGGATGTTTTTGGAGTCTGCACCGATGTATTGTTCTTGGCAAATCAATCCCAGGACTTCTTCGCGGTTGCGGCGATCGTCGCAGTAGTCGCAGGCTTCCAAAAGCGCTTTGACGAGGGCGACGTGGGTTTGAGGATATTTCTGAGCCCAATCTTCGGTAACGCCGAGAACTTTTTCGATGTGTCCGGGCAGAATATCGAGGGAACGGGCGATCACAAAACCAGTACCGTCGTTGACTGCGTGGGAGTTCCAAGGGTCGCCCGCGCAGTAGCCGTCAATGTTACCTGCTTTTAAATTCGATACCATCTGCGGGGGCGGAATCACGGTCAAGCCCACGTCCATGTCGGGGTCGATGCCGCCGGCGGCCAGCCAGTAGCGGAACAGCAGATTGTGCATAGAGGCGGAGTGTACCATCCCCAAGGTGTGAGCTTTGTCGGGGGTGCTGACGATCGCAGCTTTGAAATCCTCTAATGTCCGAATACCTTGTTTGTAAAGGTGTTTGCTCAAAACAATCGAATTGCCGTTGCGGGACAGCGTGAGGGCGCTACAGATCGGCACAGGGGCTTCACCGTCCAGGCCCAACAGCATGGCGATCGGCATTCCTGCGACCATTTGCGCCGCGTCCAGCCGTCCTTCGGCGACTCCTTTGGCGATCGCTTTCCAGCTAGGTTCGCGGCTGAGAGTAACTTCTTCCAAGCCGTGGGCTTGAAAAAATCCTTTTTCTTTAGCTACCACTAAGGGGGCGCAGTCGGTGAGGGGAATAAAGCCGATGTCGAGGTTGATTTTTTCCAGGCCGTTGCGGGCGATGACAGGCGGTTGTTGTTTAGCCCGGCGCTGTTTGACCCGCTTTTGCTGGTTGAGGAAGTAAACCATTTCGTTACGCAGTGCGTAGTAACTCGGATGGTTGACAACTTCCATGCGCTTGCGAGGGCGGGGAATGTTCACTTCGAGAATTTGCCCGATTTGTGCTTCTGGGCCGTTGGTGAGCATGACAATGCGATCGCTCAGTAATAAAGCCTCATCCACGTCGTGAGTTACCATCACGCTGGTGACTTTGCTTTCCTGGCAAATTTTCATCAACTGGTCTTGCAAACCGCCGCGAGTTAAAGCATCAAGAGCGCCGAAGGGTTCGTCTAGCAGCAACAATTTCGGGCGAATCGCCAGGGCGCGGGCGATCGCAACTCGTTGTTTCATCCCCCCAGAAATTTCGCTGGGGCGTTTATTGGCTGCTGCTCCGAGTCCGACCAATTTAATGTGGTATTCGATTACCAACTCGCGGTCTTCTTTAGAGTTACCGCTGTAAATTTCATTTACTGCTAGGGCAATATTTTCGCGCACCGTCAGCCAAGGTAGCAGCGAGTAATTTTGAAACACCACCATTCTGTCCGGGCCTGGTTCGCGGACTTCGCGCCCTTCTAAAATAATCCCGCCCTGAGTTGCGTTGTCGAGGCCTGCGATAATATTTAGCAGTGTAGATTTGCCGCAGCCCGAGTGTCCGATTAAGGTGATGAATTCTCCCTTTTTAATTTTCAGTTCGATATTTTTAAGAGCAATGTATTGCTCTCCATTCGGCAAGTTAAATACGCGGTCAACGTGGTCTACTTCAACAAATACTGACATGGTAATTTTAGGTTAGTTTGTAATTTGTAGATTAAGTCAATGTAGGAGGCGCCTGCACCTTACCCTGTTCGCGCTCCGGGTGCGCCGGGCCGCGCACCTTAGCTTGTGTCAGTCAACAGTCAACAGTCAACTGTTAACTGTTAACCCAATTTTATTTTTGTTCTTCGGGAACCACTTTGGACGCGATGAAACCAACGATTCTGTCTAAAATTAAACCGACGATTCCTACATAAAGCACTGCTAGAATCACCGAGCTGAGTCGAGAACTGTTGTAAGCGTCCCAGATGAAGAAACCGATGCCAACACCGCCGACTAACATTTCCGCCGCTACGATCGCCAGCCAAGACAAACCGATGCCAATTCTCAAGCCTGTGAAGATGTAAGGAACAGAAGATGGAATCAGAATTTTCCAGAAGTATTTTCGGTTGGGGAGGCGCAAGACGCGGGCGACGTTTCTGTAGTCTTGGGGTATTTGTTGAACGCCTACTGTGGTATTGATGATAATCGGCCAAATTGCTGTAGCCAAGATTACAAAAAGTGCTGCTACTTCGTTGGTTTTCAGCCCGATACCTTCAAAGGGATTGAACTGTTGAAATACTGCTAGGGCGATCGGCAGCCAAGCTAGGGGCGGGATAGTTCTGAATACTTGAAACAGCGGGTCTAAAGCATCGTACATTAAAGGATTTGTGCCGATCAATATCCCTAAACTTATGCCGAGAATTGCTGATAAAGTAAAGCCGATCGCCACCCGCTGCAAACTCGCTAAAAGTTGCCAAAATAAACCTTTGTCGATACCGCCGTTGTCGAAGAAAGGATCGATAATCAAAGTCCAGGTTTCTTGGACAACTTTAATCGGGCCGGGCAAGGAGGAACCCTCACCGTTGCAAAGGATTTGCCAGATTACGAGCAGAACTGCGATCGCGACTAAAGGTCGAAGGATTTTTTTGCGATTTTTTTGCACCAAATCCAGAACGAAATTTACCGGATTTTTGCTTTTAGAAACAGAGAGGTTTGTTGCCATTTTTCTTTTTGCGGTATTGTGAATAATCGATTATTTGTAGATATTTTAAACAGAGTTCAGCAGGTTTGGTTCGTGGAACGCACCCTCCGTTTCACTCCGCGCAACACCATCAATCAATTTTAGGGGTTTGTCAACTGTTAACAGTCAACAGTCAACAGTCAACAGTCAACAGTCAACAAACTAATTATGCTTTTTTGATTGCCAGACTCTTCAGATATTCTTCAGGTTTTTCTGGGTCAAACTTGATGCCGTCAAAAAAGGTTTCGACACCGCGAGAAGTCGTAGCAGGAATTTGGGCTGCGGGAACACCAATTGCTGTGGCTGCTGCTTTCCAAATATCCTCGCGGTTAACTTTATCGACGGTTGCTTTGATGTCGGTATTAGCCGGGATATAACCCCAGCGAATATTTTCAGTGATGAACCAAGCATCGTGGCTCTTGTAGGGATAGGAAGCATTGTCAGCCCAGAATTTCATCGCCAGTGGACTAGCAGCTTCAACGCGACCCGTACCGTAGTCAATTTCACCTTTAGAGCGAGCGACAATATCGGCTACTGGAACTTTTAACCATCTATCTTTACCGATGATTTCACACATCTCTTGTTTGTTTTCTGGCTTGTCGCACCACTGCTGGGATTCCAGTACAGCCTTTGTAATTGCTAGAGTAGCTTTGGGATTTTTGGCTACCCAATCTGCTCTTAAAGTTAAAGCTTTTTCTGGGTGGTCTTTCCAAAGTTCTCCAGTGATTAAGGCGCTGTATCCTACCTTTTGAGCAATTAGTTGGGCGTTCCAAGGTTCGCCTACGCAAAAGGCTTCCATGCTGCCGGATTTCATGTTAGCTACCATCTGGGGCGGCGGTACGGGAATCACGGAAACATCTGTATCTGGATTGATGCCGCCGGCTGCTAGCCAATACCGTATCCACAAATCGTGGGTGCCGCCGGGAAAGGTCATAGCAACAGGAACCTTTTGATTACCAAAAGCTGCTTTCAGGGGTGCGCTGTCTGTACCTACTTTTAAGTCTCGGTATTTTTCGCCGAGGGAAATACCTTGACCGTTAGTATTTAACCGCGCCAGAATGTTCATCGGCACTGGCAGATTGCCTTTGGTAATTGTGCCTAATGTCATCTGGTGAGCCATCGGCGTTAGGAGGTGCGCGCCGTCAATGCCGCCTTTGTCGGAACCGAGTTCTAAGTTGTCGCGTGTTACTGGCCAAGATGCTTGTTTGGTTATTTGCACGTCTTTCATGCCGTATTTGGCAAAGTAGCCTTTTTCTAGGGCGATGATTAAGGGTGCTGCGTCGGTGAGGGCGATGAATCCGAGTTTGGCTGCGGTAACTTCGGGGGCGTCGGCGGGGTTGATGTTGACTGCTGGGGCGGCGGTGGGTGAGGTTCCGCCGGGAGTTGCGTTAGATGTGGTGGAACCGGAACTGCAACCGTGGGCTAGGAGGGTGCCGGCTGCTGTTGCTCCGGCGGTGATGATGAATTTTCTTCTAGAAAGGTTGCTCATTTGTCTTGAATTGTTGTTGTACTTTGAGATGGTGGAAATGTGAGATTTGATATCAATTCCGGTTGCACCGGAATGATTGTTGACTGTTGACTGTTGACTGTTGACTGTTGACTGTTAACTGTTAACTGTTAACTGTTAACTGTTGACTGTTGACTGTTGACTGTTGACTGTTGACTGTTGACTGTTGACTGTTAACTGTTAACTGTTAACTGTTGACTGTTGACTGTGAAATGACATGATTTTGTTTGTCCCGATCCATCTCACATTATGAGATTAGGCGTCGATCGACACTTTGCCGATCGCCCGCGCACTGCAAGTTAAAATGAACCCTGGTTCTAAGTCGGCGGCCGCGTCGGGTTGGCTGTCGTAGACTGTTTGGCCTTCTAGGAGTTTCTGCTGGCAAGTGCCACAGCTTCCCGATCGACAATTGCTGTCAAGTTCAACTCCGGCCCGTTCGGCAACGTCAAGGATAAATTCATCTTCGCTGCAAGCAACTTCTTTGCCCGATCGAGCGAAAATGACAGTAGATGTCTGAGGTTTGCCTGCCGCGACTGCCGTTTCACCCTCCTCAACCGTCAATTGCAGTTGCCGGTTCAGCAAAGCTACATCCCCTGTAATCTCTTTGGGAACGGCCCCGAAGTTATCGACTAACAGTTGGCGCAGCACTGGTTTGAGGTCTTCGCAAGGGATGCCTTTTTGGACGCAAGCACCCAAATGAGCGTCTTTGCCAACTGTGCCTCCCATGTAAATGTCTACACCTTCGAGGGTTTTGCCGTTCTTGCGAACTTTTGTTCCCATCAAACCAATGTCTGCTACCTGGGGTTGAGCGCAGGAATTGGGGCAACCAGTCCAGTGAATTCTGACAGGTTTGGGAACTGAAAGTTCGGCTTCGAGTTCCTCAATCATTGCCACGGATCGGCTTTTGGTTTCGATGAGGGCGAAGTTGCAAAACTTGGCGCCGGTGCAGGAAACCAAGGCTCGCATCAGCGGTGCGGGATCGATGGAAAAACGCTGCAACAGCGGTTCTTTGACCAGCGATTCAATCCGCGAGTCGGGAACGTTGGGAATAATCACGTTTTCTTCGACGGTGAGCCTGAGCTCGCCGCTGCCGTAAACCTCGGCGATTCTGGCCAAATCGAACAAATCCGATGCCTGCAGCCGTCCGACTGGAACGTGCAACCCTACATAGTTGAGCCCTGATTGTTTTTGGGGGTAGATGCCGATGTGGTCGCGTTTGTCCCAGGTGATTTCATCTTTGGGCGCGGCGGCGGGCAAAGTGCGCCCTAATTCTTGTTCGACTTCGACTCGGAATTGTTCGATTCCGAGTTCGTCAATCAGCCACATCAGCCGCGATTTTTGGCGGTTTGCTCTTGGGCCTTGATCGCGAAACACAGTTAAAATTGCTTTGCACAAATCTACAACGTCGCTGGGACTTGCCCAGGCCTTGAGAGGAATTGCAGCTTCGCAGCGTTTGGCGGAGAAGAAGCCGCCGACTAAAACGTTAAAGCCGATGTTGCCGTCTTTGTAAGCGGGTACGAAGGCGATGTCGTTGATTTCTGCGTGGACTGAGTTATCGCGGCAGCCTGCGATCGCAATATTAAACTTTCTCGGCAAATTTGAAAACGCGGGGTTGCCTTCGCCGCTGTTCGTAATCATGTCTTGGACTTGGTTCGCCAGTTCCCGCGTATCGATCAGTTCGTCGGCGTCCAGGCCCGCGACTGGGGAACCCGTAATATTACGTACATTGTCCATGCCAGACTGGATGCTTGTCATCCCCGCTTCTTTGAGGCGGCGGAAGATGTCGGGTACGTCTTCGATGCGAATTCCGCGCAATTGCAGGTTTTGTCTGGTGGTGATGTCGGCGCTGCCGTCGTCGCCGTAGCGTTGGACAATTTCTGCTAGCGTTCTGGTTTGATTGCTAGTAATGA
>JARCMA010000453.1 GCA_030248405.1 Microcoleus sp. MP8IB2.171 | reverse complement strand
GAGGGTTTGGTAGTTTTTCTCATTGTCAAATACCTGTTTCTAGACCACTCATATTTATAAATGCACTATTTTGTTATTTTGTCAATGCGTAAGTCCTAACTTGTATCAGATTCATATTAATATTTTTTTTTACTTGAAAAACTAAATATTCCTCCGGGTGCTTATGGTGAACCTTACCCAAAAGCAGTGGACACCTTTCCCAACATAAAACAGGTCGAAAGGATTTGTTGACCTTATTCCCAAGCGGTAATTTTAATTAAATGGGGTGGGGAAAAAGTCGGACATAAGCCGGGTTCTGTTCTCTCAACTGCAAGCAGTTTTCGAGGGCAGTTATCTATCTGGGACGCCTGTTACCAGACGCCTCAAGCGGTACCAAAAAACGGAACTGGTAAAAAACCAACCATAGTCCCTCCGACCTTGCTCCCAACTGGGGTTTACCGAGCCAGCACCTCTCGATGCTGCTGGTGCGCTCTTACCGCACCTTTGCACCCTTACCCCCTAACACTTTGCGATTTTCGATGCTTGATTTTTGATTCAATCTCAAATCTCAAATCTCAAATCTCAAATCGGGGGGCGGTATCTTTCTGTGGCACTATCCTCACGATCGCTCGCACTGGGCGTTACCCAGCAAGTTTGGTTTTTCGGGAGCCCGGACTTTCCTCAGACAAGCATTCGCTAATCCGCAACCGCCTGCGCCTACTTTTCCCCCAGATTTATTGTACGCGATCGTTTGTCAATCAATTTTAGATTTTAGATTTTAGATTTACTTGCAGCATTGAATCTGCAAGCTTAAGGATTTTTGATTGATGATAGCAGGATTTATGACACGGCTGCCACTAGGGGCAGGAAACCTTTTTACCTCACAGGATTTTGAATTATTCAATTCTCAATCCAAAATCTCAAACCTCAAGTCTTAAATCCGGTTACTTTGCTGAGTCATCTTTCACCACAGTAGAAAAATTATCAAACCAGCCACGTCGCCAGAAGAAGTAAACTAAAGCCGAGGCGATCGCTACCATCAGTGCCCAACAAAGCGGATAGCCAAAATACCAATTCAGTTCCGGCATATTCCAAGGAGATTTCTCTGTATCGAAATTCATCCCGTATACTCCCGCCACAAAAGTTAGAGGAATAAAGATACTAGAAATCACTGTCAGCAGTTTCATAATTTCATTCATTTTATTGCCAACCGAGGACAGATAAACATCCATTAAACCCGAAGACAACTCTCGATAGGTTTCCACCATATCCATCACCTGCACCGTGTGATCGTAACAGTCGCGCAGGTAAATTCGCACCTCTGGACTAATCAAATCACTGCTATCTCGAATCAAAACATTAATTGCATCCCGCTGCGGCCAGATTGCGCGGCGCAGCGTCAGCAGTTCTCGCCGGATTTTATAAATTTTTTCCAGGGTTCTGCGGGTGGGGTTCTCCACCACTTCATCCTCTAGTTCTTCTATGCGCTCTCCGTAGACTTCTAATACTGGGAAGAATCCATCTATAATCGAATCTAACAGAGTATAAGCCAGATAATCTGCTCCGTGTTTCCGAATATTTCCTTGTCCTTTACGAATGCGATCGCGCACGGGGCCAAAGCAATCATAGTCCGGTTCTTCCTGAACTGTTAACAGGTAATGTTTACCCAAAATTAAACTAACTTGTTCTTTATGAAACTTATCTGAATTCGGCTTAAGTATCACCATCCAGGCAATGATTAAAATGTGATCTTCGTAATCTACCACTTTAGGGCGCTGTGGTACATTAACCACATCTTCTTGAGCCATAAGATGCAAATTAAACACTTTGCCCAGGTGGCGCCAAGTTTCTTTGTTTCCTAATCCCAACATATCAACCCAAGAAACAGATGCTGTATCTAAATAGGCAGAAGCTTCTTGAGGATTTGCCAAATTGGCGCGAGTTGCGGCTGTTTCGCAATAGTCAATTAATACAATCTCCGGAGGCGGCGCATCGGGTTCTAAGTCGAGAGTTCCCGGCGGAGCCCCCGGATCGTCATAAAAATAGTCAACATAGGAATCATCATCTTCTTCTTCTTCTTTAACTTGTTTTGCAACGGCACTAGAAGTATGTATGCTTTTGTATACCATGCTAATATTCCTGACTTTTAGAACCTTTAATTAGATTATCATTTTTCTGGTGCAACTACCAATTATCAATGACTAATTACCTCTGCCGAATTGGAATCTCGATCGCAAATTCAGTTCCCTCACCAGGCGCGGAAATGCACTGCAGCGTCCCTCCGTGTCTTTCCACCACAATCTGATAGGAGATAGACAGTCCCAAGCCTGTACCTTTGCCTACTGGTTTAGTAGTAAAAAACGGGTCAAATACTCGACATTTAACAGACTCTACCATGCCAGACCCGTTATCGGAAATTACGATCGCCACCCGATTGTTCTCCAGCACCTCCGTGCGAATCCGAATCCACGGCAATGTGTCGCAACTTACAGATAAACTAGCAAAATCTTGCCCTTCCTCTTCCGAATAACTCGCCAATTCCAACTTCCTATGCCTGACATCTGCTAAAGCATCAATAGCATTATTTAAAATATTCATAAACACTTGATTTAACTGTCCCACATAGCACTGTATCTGCGGCAAATTCCCATATTCTTTAACTATTTGAATATGACGATTCCTGCCATTTTCTTTAATCTTGTGTTGCACAATTAACAGAGCGCTGTCTATTCCCTCGTGAATATTAACACGCTTAATATCTGATTCTTCCAGGCGGGAGAAGTTACGCAAAGACAGAACTATTTGGCGAATTCGCTCGGCTCCGGTTTGAATTGAAGTCAGCAGATGTGGGAAATCCTCTTTCATGAATTCCAGTTCTATTTCTTCTGCCAAATCTTGGATAACAGCAACAGGTTCCGGGTAGTGTGCTTGGTACAAACTGCACAGTTCCAGCAAGTTTTTGGCATACTCACTAGCGTAATTGATATTACCGTAAATAAAACTGACAGGATTATTTATTTCGTGAGCAATTCCCGCCACTAGCTGTCCCAAACCCGACATTTTTTCCGCTTGAATTAGTTGAGCTTGAGTCCTGCCTAGTTGTTTCAATGTTTGCTCTAGCTGGCGATTTTTATGTTTTAATTGAGCTTCGGCTTGTTTGCGCTTGGTAATATTGCGGGCTAGAATAATAATCTGATCTGAATTAAACGGCAACAGCCGGGCTTCATAAGTTTTTTCTCCTTCCGACATGGAAAGTGAATATTCTATGTCGATTGAATTTCTTGTTTCGGAAATTTCAAAGATTGCTTGGGAAAATAGGCTGGCGACATTGTGTGGCAATATGTCTGTCATTCGTTGTCCCATAAAATGTTCGGGAGGTACGTATAAATTCGAGGAAGTTCCTGACAAATAATCCACAATTATACCGTCAGCATCTAGTCGAAAATACAAATCAGGCAAAGCGCGAAAAACTGCTTCTAACTCTAAAGTTTTTTGGCGCAATGCTTCCTCGGCGTAGTAGCGATCGCTAATATCAAAAATCACCCCGTCCAAATAGCAAACATTTCCCTCTGCGTCGAACACAGGAGAACCTTTATCCCACACCCATTTAACCGTGCCGTCTGCTGCTAGCAAGCGGTATTCCAAGTTATAAGACTCTTTGTTTTCTATGCCTTGCCGAATAGTTACTTCTACTTTTGCCAAATCTTCCGGGTAAATAATACTAGCAAAAGTCCGGCCTCTCCTGTCCAAAAGCCAAATAAAATCTGCCGCAGGGTAGCCGGTTAATAAGTAAACGGCATCGCTAATAAAATTAGTCGAAAAATCATCGCACTTCCAGCGATAAACCACTCCGGGAATATTAGCTACCAAAGACCTAAATCTTGATTCACTTCTACGCAAAGCTGCTTCCGATTCATGTCGTTCTGTAATATCGTGAGCGAAAGCTAGCACTGCAAATACATTACCTTCAGCGTCGCGCAGGGGAAGTTTTTGGGTGTCAAAAATATGTAGAGAACCGTCAGCAACAGTTGCCGCATCGCAGGGATAGTGGATGGTGTCGCCGACCAGTACAGCAGAGTCGTCTGTGCGGAAGCCTCGGATATTTTTGGCCGCATTCCCAAACACTATATCTTCGGAAAATCCTAATTCTACATCTGTTTTGCCAAGGATTTCTTCGACTGTTTTGCCGATCGCTTTTGCTAAACTCTTGTTTGCCAAAATAAAGCGAAAATCTTTATTTTTGGCAAAAATCCAGTCGCTAGTTTTGTCAATTACCGTGCGCAGCAGTTTTTCGGAACTTTCGGTTTGTACCAAAGCTACTTGCAATTCTACTTCCAGGCACTTGCGCTTGGTAATGTTTTCAAAAGCAACGCCGACGGAGTTGTTAGGTAATGGAAAAGCTTTAATAGAAAAAGCTCGAGTTATTCGGCCGCCTTCATCGCAGTCAATATCTTCAAGTTCTACGGCTTTCTGGGTGCGAATTACCGAAGCAAATGCTTGGGGAATGTTTTTCGATCGCCAATTGGGAAAAATCTCGTCAATTGTCATGCCCAAAACGTCGGCCATTTCTAACCCGGTAAACCGGGTAGCCGCAGGATTTGAGGCGATCGCCCTTAACGTACTATCATCGTCTATATCTTCCAAATGGTAGACGTACAAACCAATCTGCATATTCTCAACAATTTGGTCGTAGAGGCGCACGCTTTCGTCTACCTGCCTGCGTTCGGTAATATCTTCAGTAATCCCCAAAACGTACTGAGGACGCCCTGCGGCGTCGAGAATTGGCACTTTGCGGGTGTGCAGAATTCTCATACCTTTGTGGCGAGTTTGGATCGGCTCTTCGGCTATGTCTTTAACAGTAGATTGGTTGTGATCACCGGTCAATATTTCTCTGTCTTGAGCAGTAAAAACATCAGCTTGTTCTTTGGGGTAAATATCGTAGTCATTTTTGCCGATCGCCTCTTGAGAGGTAACACCTGCGATCGTTTCTCCCGCTTTATTCCACAGCACAAATTTGAGCGAAGAAGCATCTTTAGCAAAAACTCCCACCGGCAGATTTTCTACTACGGAATTGAGGAACCCTCTAGCTGATGTTAATTCAGATTCTGCACGCTTGCGTTCGATGCCTAAAGCGATGACATCAGCAACCGATGCTAAAGTTTCCTGAAAAGGTGCTGTCAGCGGCTGGGGGCTGATAATTACCATGACTCCCACCAGCCTTTCTTCGACTATCAAAGGGTAGCCGGCGAAGGTAAAAATTTGCTTAGGTATTGGGCAATTTGTCGGCTTTTGACTGGTGTTGAGAATTGCTACTTCGGAACTGTGTGGCGGTGTTGCTTTCGGGGATTCTTCCTCTGGGAGTCCAAAATTATTCAGTTCAAATCCGCAGTCAAATTCCGGTTTTTGCTGTTGGGCGATCGAGTTAACCTTACTTTCAATAAAGCTAGCCCGATCGTCTGTGCGACTGTATATTTCCGATGCTGCTTGCAATTCCCAAACATTATGTTGAGAGTTGAAAGTCCAAATTTCAGCAGAGGCGACATCGAGATTTCGCACCATTGCCTCGCAGCAGGGAAGCAGGATATCTTGAGGGTGTTTGGTGAGGGCAATACCCACATCGGCTACCATTGCTGTGAGGCGAGAAGCTTGGGCTTTTTCTGCTTCCAACCGTTTGCGATCGGTGATATCTTCCACCAAAGAAAGCACAGTAAAAGTGTCGCCGCTGCGAATAATCGAGTTGAACCAGCGACACCAAATTACCTGTCCGCTTTTAGTATAGTTGCGGTTAATTGAAGTATTGCCGCTGCCAGTGGCTAGTTCAAGCTCGATCGCGCTTACAGCCTCTCTATCTTCCTCGCAAACCAAATCCAAATCGCCGAACTGCTTGCCCAGCATATCATCGGATGTCCAGCCAAAAAGTTCTTGGGCGCGTTTCGACCACTGAACGATCCGAAAATCTTCATCCCAGCCCACCATTGCCAGGGGACTGTTAGCTGCATTCAACAACAGTAAATGGTTCGATCGGCGTAACTGTTGAGTTTTCTGCTGCTGCCAGCGGTAGTGCCTGGTGATATCTCTACCGACGCCCAAAACCCGCATCTGCTTGCTAGAGGCATCCAGCGCTGGCGTATAAGCAGTTTCGTAAATTTTAATCCCGCCGTCTGCCGCCGTCACCTCATGAATTGCCAGCCGTTTTTCCCCGGTTATAAATACTTGTTGCAGGCAAGAATCAATCTGCGAGATTATATTTTTGACAGCAGCATTATTGGGATATAATTTTAATAATTCCTGATTAGTTTTGTTGAGTATTTCAGCAGGCTCCAATCCCATCCAAGCAGCAGCGACAGGATTGATTGATAGGTACTTTTGCTGTCGATCGCACTCTAGGAAAGCATCAACAGAGTTAGAGAAAAAAGACTGAAACGAGTTGATAACTTCCTGCATGGGTATTTTTTCATGAGAAAAGCTTAGTATTATGAAAACCTCGTGTCTTTAGACTCATATCTTGCACCATTTTCAATAAGCTTTTATGGGCGGGCAGGATGCCCAACCCCCTACTCCCCACAAGAAATTAACTCTTTGTGGAACAGGCCGGAAAGCCTGTTAAGCAAGAATGGTGCAAGATGTGAGTAGACCGATCGAGGTAGCACGCATCAGGCAGTTTTAACCGCCTTGAATATTGATTATTCCTACACAGGGCTACTTGGTCACTTGGTACTTTTATGATCTACTTTCAACGGAACAATTACCGTTTCAAATATTTCACCCGCGATCGCATAGCCGCTTGCACTTACACCCATATTTTTGATAACGTCATCAGTTAAGACGATAGCTGGTCAACTCTCTCTTTTGATTAGGGCATAAAGCCCCATCTCTTCAGAGCGGGGTGCTGACTTGCAAGTTAAGCTCTAAAATTTTCCTAAAGTTAGTTTAACCCAATCAAATCTTTTTGGGCACTTTACTGCTGCGTTTCCCGGTGCAATTTTCGGCGCTGTTGCCTATAATACAAAAATTTTAAAGAAATAGTATTTTTGGGAATATAGCTTAATTACAGCAGATGCTCTTTTTTTAAACCAGACCCAGCGGATACAAAAGCGAGATGGAGAGACGGGGAGACGAGGAGGTGGGCAGAGGTTCTCATCCACAATCTGCGAGAAAAATGCTTAAGAAATGCCGGAAAGCTTACCGATTCCCAATTCCCAATTCCCAATTCGGTAATCTGAAAGCGGTTTGGCAGTACAGCAAAGAACGCAAGCCGTGCAAAGCCATGTAACATAAAGATTGCGATATTTTTAATATGTAATATGGAACTATTAGATACCTTGATTGTGGGTGCGGGTATTAGCGGTTTGAGTTTGGCGCACGCACTTCACAAGGAAGCAACGAGTGAATCGCCGCGGGCGATTTTAGTCGCTGAGAGTCAGGGACGTGTGGGCGGGAACATCACCACTGTGACAGCCGAAGGGTTTCTCTGGGAGGAGGGCCCGAACAGTTTTTCGCCGACGCCAGAATTGATGAAGTTGGCTGTGGATGTGGGATTGAAGCAAGAGTTGATTTTTGCCGATCGCAAATTGCCTCGTTATGTTTATTGGCAAAAAAAGCTGCAACCGGTGCCGATGACTCCACCGGCGATGATTCAGTCTCAGTTGCTGAGTTTTCCGGGGAAACTGCGGGCGTTGTTCGGGGCTTTGGGGTTTGTCGGGCCGGCAATGGGCGATCGACTTTCGCAGCAGGGTGACGAGGAAACTGTTTCTCAATTTTTCCGCCGTCATCTCGGTACGGAAGTGATGCAGCGGTTGGTGGAACCTTTTGTTTCTGGGGTTTATGCGGGCGATCCGCAACAACTTAGCGCGGCGGCGGCTTTCGGGCGGGTAACGAAGATGGCTGATGTCGGTGGCGGGCTGGTGGCGGGGGCGCTGCTTTCTGCTAGGAAAAGACCGAAGAAAATGCCTGCAGACCCGAATGTGCCCTCTACTAGGCCGGGGGAGTTGGGTTCGTTTAAACAGGGGTTGAAGGCTTTGCCAGAGGCGATCGCTGCTCAATTGGGCGATCGACTGAAACTCAACTGGCATCTGACTCGCCTCCAGCGTACACAACGCGAAACTTACATTGCTGTATTCTCGACGCCCGACGGACAGCAGGAAGTTGAGGCGCGCACCGTGGTTTTGACAACGCCCGCTTACGTTACAGCCGATTTGTTGCAGCCTCTGCAACCGCAAGTTAGCAGCGCTTTACAAGCTTTTACTTATCCTACAGTTGCCTGCGTTGTAGTAGCATATCCGCAGTCTGATGTCAAGGGTAAATTAGTAGGTTTTGGAAATTTAATTCCGAGGGGGCAGGGAATTCGCACTCTGGGGACGATTTGGACATCAAGTTTATTTGCCGATCGCGCGCCTGCAGGGTGGCAAACTCTCAGCAGTTACATCGGCGGGGCTACTGATTCGGAAATTGGCAATCTCGACTCCGAACAAATCGTTCGGGAGGTGCACCGAGATTTGTCTCGGATTTTGCTGAAACCAGATGTGCCACAGCCAAAAGTTTTAGCGGTGAATGTGTGGAAGCGGGCGATTCCTCAGTACAATTTGGGTCATTTCGATCGCCTGCAACAAATCGATGAGGGCTTAAAATCTTTGCCTGGGGTGTATTTGTGCAGCAACTACGTTGGTGGCGTGGCTTTGGGAGATTGCGTGCGAAGGGGTTTTGAGCGGGCTCAAGAAGTGGGCGAGTATTTGCAGAACAAACAATCAGATACTCGATCGATCTGAATGATTGTGTGGGGAGGGCGGGTTTACAAATATCGAGTATGTTAATCCGAGATATTGGTGAACCCGCCCCTAGAGCCGAATGGCGAATGCTACTAGGTTGTTGGCTCAAACTTGTAACCCACCCCCCGGACGGTTTGAATCATCGGCATTTGATTGGGATCTAGTTCAATTTTGCGGCGAATTTGACCTATATGGACATCCACCACGCGATCGGCTCCTACATACTCGTAGTCCCACACTTCATGCAGCAATTCCGATCGCCTCCACACGCGACCGGGTTTGCTGGCCAAACAGTACAGCAGGTCGAATTCTAAAGCAGTCAAAGCAACTATCTGACTGCCGAGAATTACCTCGCGGCGAACCGGATCTATTAGTAGCTCTCCAAAAGTAAGAGTTTGTTGTTCGGCGGGAGTAACAATGCGTTTGCGCTTCAAAATTGCTGCAACGCGAGCTCCAATCTCTACAAGACTAAAAGGTTTAGTAATGTAGTCGTCAGCACCTTCGGCAAACCCTTTCATTTTGTCAGCTTCATCGGTTCGGCTGGTCAGCATCAACACAAACACGCCCGTCCGTCTTTGCATTTCTTGACATAGTTTGTAGCCAGTAGTATCGGGTAAATTTACATCTAGAACTACTAAGTCAGGATTGAGTTGCTCAAATAATTCCAGACCAGTCTCACCGTCCTCGCCAGACTCAACTTGATAACCTTGCTGGCTCAAAAAACGGTGAATTAAATTTCGGATTGCCGGGTCGTCATCAACCACAAGGATTTTTACAGGGGCCATGACCACAAGTTTGCTTGAAGAATTAGGCAAGAATATTCAGCCATAATAATAGAAAACTGGATACAAATCTCGAAAAAATTGAGCTTTTAATAGTTATAGCCCTATTTATAACCTACGCAAAATTTCAGGCAATAAATCTCCAGGAACTTTGGATAAGGCTAAATTTTGGCCTGGCAGCCCACATTCACTATAGAAAGCTCTAATCGTTTTGACAATATAGCTCAATGCTGTTTGCCGGGAATCAGCAGCTTGGGAGTTTGCCGGGGCTTGCAGGTTGAGTTTATCCCCATATATTAACCCTTTGTCATTGAGATGTTGTCCCCATTCGGCGCACACTTGCAACTGGTGGTGCAGTGCTGCTTCTAGATGGCTTGTCTGTGCGACTTTATTAGCGGCGAAATCTGGGTCGGTGGCTAGTTGATAGTGGGCTAGTCCGAGATTGTTGCGGGCGGCCAAGGCGTCAAAGGTGAGTTGGGTTCGATCGAGCTCCGTAGCGGCGATATCCAGGGCGGCTTCGTAGGCGGTAATCGCCTGCTGCAATGATTCCGTCCGCGCCTGTTTCTGCTGAAAGTGGTTCGCCAAATGCCAATAAGCGGTACCGAGATTATTGTAGGTGGCGGCTGCTGCTGCTGGTACTAATTCTCGGGTGCGGTATTTCAATGCTTCGCGGTAGGCGGAAATCGCCCTGACTAGCAGGGGTTCTGAGGGTTCGTGCTGGGCGAGGTTCCAGCAGGCGGTACCGAGGTTGTTTTGCACTCCGGCATAGTTGAGGGGTTCTCGTTCGGGACTGTAGCAGGAGAGGGCTTGGGTGTAAGCTGCGATCGCGCTTTTGAGATATACGATTGGCTCACCATCTTGGGCTAAATTCCAGTATGCTGTCGCCAAATTATTCTGAGCAGCAGCGTACTGCTGAGGCTCCACGGCGGGGTCTAGATCCAGCAGCGCTTGTTGGTAAGCTGCAACTGCGTGCTGCAAGTTCTCTGTCTTGTCTCGATAGCGGGCTAAATCGGCCGAAGCGATGCCCAAATTTTTGTTTAATCTAACGCGGGTTTGGGGTACGGTTTCGCCATCTGTTCGGTTCAAACCTTCAAGGTAGAGGGCGATGCTGCGTTCAAGGCTGGATACTGGATCTGAGGCGTTATGCTGCGTGCGATCGCGCGACAGCATCCAATAGAGAGTGCCGAGATCGTTGAGCAGATCGGAAATTGGCGGTAGGCTGTTGGACTCCTGGGCGTACTGAGTTAAATTTTGTGTCAATTGGGCAATCAGCCGCGCGCATTCCTCAGTTAGTGGTTGATTTTGCTGCGAGTTGGTGTCAAGGTCGAGATACGCAATCACTTGTTCGATCGCGCGAATGGCGATTGTCAGGTTCTGCTGTGAAACGTCTCCGCCCAGAATGCGATCGCGGTAGTAATTTCCCAAACCGTGATAAGCCAAAGCCAATGCTTCGCAAGAGCACTGATGTTCTTGCAGCAGTTCGATGTATTGCAGGGTTTGCAGCGGCAGAAAATTCTCCTCTGATGTGGCATTATTTTCGGCTGCCAAATCCTCAGAAGCCGCTGCTAGCACCAAATCTGCCAGTTGGACGGATTTAGAATCAGGCGCTGGGGACGGGGGATGGAAATTTGGGTATTGTTCCTCATCTGCCAGTTGGACGGACTTAGAATCAGGCGCGGGGGACGGGGGATAGGAAATTGGGGATTGTTCGTCGGGAATTGGGGATTGTCCAGATAAAGAAGATATTAAAAGTTTGTTGCCCAAGTCTCCGCTGTCCCGCAGGTTTCGCAAGTCTCCTGAGTGCCCGAAGTCATCAAAGTGCCCGAAGTCTCCCTTAGCTGGAGTTGGTTCGCCTTCAAACTCAAATACTCCCGTTCGCCAGTGCCAAAATTCTGGGGCCGATTGCTCGATCGAACTTAGCCAGGGCCGCGACACCCACAGCAACAGAGTAGACTCGCACATTTGCAAGTTTGCTTCGATGTCTCTCAAATAGCTCAGGAACGACCACTGCACGGCTGCTGACTGCCTGGTCAGGTGTTCTGCCCCGAGAATTTGAAATCCCGGCAAAGGGCTGTAGTTGCCCCTGTTTTGGGGCGGTGGGTGGTGGGTCAGCCATGCGGCGATCGAACCCCAAGGATTTGGATCGTTCAAGTCTAGTTCCAAACTGACAAATCGGGGGTAGTTGATCGGGGAGCGAGGATCTGAGCCTGCGCTCTCTGCGGCTAATTCTGTCTGCAAGCGGGCTGCCAGACAGTCCCGCAAGCACAAGTCGTCGCAGGCGGCAATAAAAATTTGACGGCGTAAATTGAGGTCGATCGCCTGTTTCAAGCGTTGGTAGATCAGCTTGTTCGAGCTAGAAACTTTTTGGGAAGGAATAGACATCAGGATCAGCCGATTTTAGATTTTAGATTTTAGATTTTAGGTTTTGGATTGTAGATTTTAGATTGTAGAGTTGAGAGTTGAAATCTCGATCGCTCATAACTCACAACTAAGCCCCGAAGGCAGTCAATCGCACCGGTGATGACCAAAGGATTGTAGATTTTCAATTGGCAATTTTATGTTGGTGACGAACCTGTCTGATTAATTGCAACCCAAGTCCCTGAACCCGAACGCAGAGATGAACAAACAAAATATCTGCTTGTCTTATTTAGTTTTTCAGCTCGCAACCCACGCTTCAGGATTGTCGCCACTACCTGCTTTGTATTGAAACACAAAAACCATGTTTCCATTGGTTGGAAAACATGGTTTGCTGAAGGATTATTTAAAATTGCGATTTGAAGCAGCTTTGAGTGTCAGCCCAGTTTTTACACAGAAGCAGCCACAAACACCAAACCGGCGACCAACATGGCTGCTGCAATACCCATGATGATATAGTTCCGTTGCTGGTTCTTGTTGGGAGGTTGGGCGCCGTACATCTTCGGCTCTTTGGCAAAGTTGTTCAAGCGTCCGTCTTCTTCGGTAGTGTAAGGCATGGGCAGCAATCCTCTATATTTTTGATTGCCATCACTGTATCAAATAATGCCATCGCAGCGCCGTTGAAAATCCAGAAATTTATTTTGACGTGACGGTGCCTGTTTGGGGGGAAGAGGCGATCGCGTAATCTTTGATCGGCATTCTGCCTGCTAAGTACGCCAGCCGCCCAGCTTCTGCTGCCATTCCCATTGCTTTTGCCATTGCCGGGGAATTTTGGGCATTGGCGATCGCGGAATTAATCAAAAGTGCATCGGCTCCCATTTCCATTGCTCGCGCCGCTTCGCTGGGCGTTCCGATCCCCGCATCGACAACCACAGGAACATTCACCGTGTCAATAATTATTTGAATGTTGGCGGCATTGTTGATCCCTTGTCCTGAACCGATGGGAGAACCTAAAGGCATGACTGTCGCACAACCGACTTCTTCGAGGCGTTTTGCCAGCAAGGGATCGGCATTGATGTAGGGCAAAACGGCAAAACCTTCTTTGACTAATTGTTCTGCAGCTTCCAAAGTGCCGATCGGATCTGGCAACAAATATTTAGCATCAGGAATCACTTCTAACTTGACAAAGTTATTATCTTCCTGTCCCAAAAGCTTCGCCATTTCCCTGCCCAAACGAGCAACTCTAATCGCCTCATCCGCAGTTTGACAACCGGCAGTATTTGGCAGCATCCAAATTTTAGTCCAATCGAGAGCCTCCGCCAATCCTTCATGTCCGGGAGCATTTGTCTGTACTCGCCGCACAGCTACAGTCACAATTTCGCACCTGCTAGCATTAACACTTTGCTGCATTTCTGCAATGCTGCGATATTTTCCCGTCCCCGTCATCAAGCGAGAATGAAAAGTTTTGCCAGCAATCACCAGAGGTTTGTCTAAAGATGGCATTGCTGTATCTACTGGATAGCCAAAAATGCTGTACTCAAGTGCTTCTTCCCACTGTTTTCTACCACCCATCATCTCTTCAAGCTGCCAACCTTCTTTATTTGTCAGCTCATCGCGAGTAACTGCATAAATAATTTGCCCAACTGTCATCAGTTTGGCATCTCGCGGCATATTATTTTTTAAGCCGACTTGTATGGCTTCTTCAAACTCATTAAAAACGTCTTCCATTTTCCCATTCCTCCCTAGCAATATTTTGAACTTCTTCGCTGTTGAATACTAATATAATGATTTGAATCAGATGTGTTGCATCCCAATAAAAAGCTTTTCTGATGCCATCGTTTATCTTCCAAAACTCGTAAATTTCTCGATTTACGTGAATAATAACGGCTGCTGCACCTTGATTTTTTGCTCTACTGATTCCTTCTTGAATTCGGTATCTGATGTTTTTAGTAGATTCTGTCAACTCCTTAAATTCGCAAATCTGACCGTCTATCTCAGCATCTGGCGTTCTAACACCCTCTGCTGCTTGCTCGCTCAACAATCTAACTCTCTTCCCTATTTTAGCCAAAACTTCAGCAACAAAGATTTCCGAATTATTAAGATTGTGTTGTTGGTGGATGAGGACAAATCCCCCAGCTACCTCATCAAAATAATGTGGCTGATATTCCGGTTCTGCGTTTTCGTAGATGGCTCTGCTAGTCTGGATATATTCTGAATTCACCTTTATTATACTCTGAATGGACTCCGATCGCCTAAAATTAACTGCATGAAAGCAACTGTCGAGCAACTGGCTAAAATTGGAATATTTGCCAGCTTAAACCGAACTGAATTAGAGCGATTGCAAGAACACACAGTAATTTGCAGTTACCGACAGGGAGAAGTTGTGATGTATGAGGGCGATCGCATCCCCGAAAAATTATACACGCTTTTGAGCGGTTCTCTGCGGGTGACAAAAACAGCGGCGGCGGGCAAAGAAACAATTCTCCGCACCTTATTTCAGGGAGATATTTTTGCCGCGCCTGCTTTGCTGGGTAACGGGATTGCGCCGGCAACGGTGACGGCAGAAACTGATGTGCAAGTGCTTACCACAGAACGGGAATTTTTGCTAGCAGCAATTCGAGAAAATCCTGAGATTGCTTTACGAATATTGGCGGTTTTTAATCAGCGGTTGCAGCAACTGCACGAGACTGTGCACGGGTTGGTGTCGGAAAGGGCGATCGTGCGGCTGGCCCGATTCATTCATTACTTTAGTCTCGAACAAGGTACGAAAATTGTAAATAATAGTGTATGTTTAGAAAAACGTTTGCCATACTATCAAATTGCTCGCAGCATTGGCATTACCTACGAAGAATGCGTGCGGTTGTTTAAGAAACTCAAGCCGTTTGTATCCTACCGTCGAGGCGGTAAAATTACTGTGTTGGATTGGGAAAAATTGGAGGATATTGCCTCTGGAGATGAAATAGATTATTGAAGGGAAGAAGTACATGGATGCGGTAGGTCGATCGTTAAGTTTTGATCCCCCTAAATCCCCCTTAAGAAGGGGGACTTTGAAGAAGATTTCGGTTCCCCGAATCCTTGCGGGGACTTTGATGCTCTTGTCCCCCCCTTCTTAAGGGGGGCTAGG
>JARCMA010000452.1 GCA_030248405.1 Microcoleus sp. MP8IB2.171 | reverse complement strand
ACGGGGAATCGCAGCAATTGCTTAATCAATACCCCAATCTTTTAGTTTTTTTGTAACTGATTGGATCGGAAAAGCAAGAGCTGAACCAGATCCATCTGGCTGTTGCCTCTGTGTTTGAGAGTTGCTTCCCTACACAACGCCAACAACGCGATTTTGCTGGTCTAATACGGGACTACCAGAATTACCTGGAGCTGAAATTGCAGACATTTTTAACTCTCGATCGGTCTTGTTGATGACTTCTCCTGTTGTAACTGTCGAATCATCGGTGGTGTAGGGTTATCCAATAATGCGGATAGGTGCGTTGAGCGCAATAGAAGCTGATGATCTGGCTAAAGGCTGAATATCCTTCGGAATGTCGGTGACTTCCAGTAAAGCTAAATCTAGCTTGTCAGAGGCAGCAGTAATTTTAGCAATCTTAGCGGGTTTCCGCTTGCGGACTTCACCCGAATACGGTTCACTGTAAAATTCAACTTCAATTTTTAGAGCGCTCTGGGGGATATTTTTTTCAGCGGTTGCTACATGGCGGTTGGTAACAACCCAAGCTTTGTTTCCCTGCCGTTTTACCACCCAGCCAGTACCCCAGGTCAACTCAAAATTGAAAGAAGACTCTGATGCGGAAGAACTTTTAACAATAACTTGGACAACAGACCGCTTTAATAAAACTAAAGGTTCATCTTTTGAAGTCGGCAATCGCTCTGGACTGGTCAACAATTGCGGATTTTTTCGCATAGCTAAGAGCCGTTCCGTCTCTTTGAACAATAATTTAGCGTTCATAGAATTTGGATCTAATGCTATTGCCCTATTGCAGGATTCAATTGCTTGACCAAACTTCCTTTGTTGCTGTAAAGTAAAACATAAATTGATGTGAGCTTGGGCATTTTGGGGGTTGACTTGAATCGCTTGGCGATAGGCTGCGATCGCCTTCTCTAGTTTCCCCTGCTTGTGCAAACTCATGCCCAGGTTGTTGTAGGCAATGTCATTTTTTGGGTTGAGTTGAATCGCTTGGCGATAGGTGGCGATCGCTTTGTCTGGTTTCCCTAAATCGTACAGCGCAGAGCCTAGATACATATAACCATTGATATTTTTATCCTTTTTGGGTTCGAGTTCAAGCAGCTTTTCATAAGCGATTAGTGCCTCATCTAGCTTGTTTAGCTTGCTCAGAATATAGCCTATTTTGCGATAATAAACAGCACGATCGCTTTGATCTGGTTCGATTTCAACACCCTTTCTGTAAGCGGTGACAGCTTCATTTAATTTGTTTTGCTCATTCAACAGATTAGCTAGATTTCCATAACCAGCAGCGGCGGGATCTTTGTCACCGATTTCTATCGCTTTGTGCCATGCAGCGATCGCTTCTTGCGGTTTTCCCACATCTTTCAGCGCATTGCCTAGATTAACGTAAACCGTAGCATATTTAGGGTAAATTTTTACCGCTTGGCGATAGGCTGCGATCGCCTCGTCGAATCTCCCCTGTTCCTGTAAAGCCCAACCTAAACTGCTGTAACCTTCCGCATAATTGGGATTTATTTGGATGGCTTGGCGGTAAGTTGCGATCGCTTCCTTTGTTTTGCCTTGGTAGGACAGCGTATTACCCAGATTGTTATAAGCTTTGGCATAATTGGGATCTATTTGGATGGCTTGGCGGTAAGCTACGATCGCTTCATCAAATTTCCACTTGTTGTAGAGCGCATTGCCGAGTTCGTTGTAAGCCCAAGTCCACTGAGGGTCAACTTTGATGGCTTGGCGGTAAGCTGCGATCGCTTCATCGCTTTTGCCTTGCTTAATAAGTGCTTCACCTAAATCTTGATAAGCAGAATCATATTCCGGGTAAAGTCGGATAGCTTGACGGTAAGCTGCGATCGCCTCCTCAATTTTACCTCCATCGCTCAAATGCGAGCCGAGAATATAGTAAAGGCTCGCATCCCAAAGATTAGGTTGAATAGCTTGCCTAAAAGTCTCTGTGGCTTCATCTTCTGCCTTTTGGCTACTCTGCACAATCGTTTGAACAATATAAGCAAAGGATGTGAGGCGATTGGCAAGCAATGGCAGTGTGACCGCCACGTATAAGAATAAAAAAACTGAGGTTAACTTGGGCAAGAATTTTTTAGGCACTTTTGGTAAAGGCATAATCTTTCTTTATTTCTAAGTTCGTTAAGCCTAGTCTACTTCTTCTGAAATTGCTGTATTTTTCAGAACTCCAATTTGACTCTAAATCTGTAACAATTAAAAATATAGTACCTATTCAAAAGTTCTCGCAATGACTTTTATCCCATCCGAAGCGTTTAAATCTATTAACTATCCCGGCCACACGGTAAAAAGAGCCGATCGCGCGATCCGGTGCAGCCCTTTTCAATTACACTTCTTCCAGACAATCCGCGATAACAGTGTTTTCCTAAGTGCGATCGCCTCAAATGCGGGTGTCGAAAGCGGCTACACCCGATCGCCCGTATCCGAACTCGTAGCCGAAAACTCCCTGCTGTGGCTGATCCAAGTCGGCGTACTGCGGCGGGAAGTAGACGGACAAGGGATTACCGACAGTTTTCGCCTCACGCCCCTAGGCCGCCAACTCGTGGAAAAATGGGAACAGGAAGGACAGGGAGTGCCGGCCGCATCATTGTGCGATCGCCTGGGAAATACCGTCAGCCGCGGGTTTGGACTATTTCTATGACCTTTTCTCGCTTGCTACAGTCCGACAGGGAATGAATTCCCTGTCTCATAGCTAAAGTCGGTTAAAACCGACTGCAAGTCTCAATTTAACTCGATGTTGAGTTTCGCATTGCACGTTAATCAACCTCCTCAGTCCTCTTCCAGAGGACTTGCGCTATGAGACAGGGATTTCAATCCCTGTCGGAGTCGCCGTCAAACGAGTTAGACCGCGATCGCACGATAGCAGTTTTTGAAGAACCGGGCGAGATCATCCCCGTTCCAACCTTTGCTGAATCCTTCAGTCTCACCGTCGGTGAAATGTTCAGTTGGCTGACTCAGTAGCGCCACCTCGATTTGTGATATCGTTTATGGTTCGACCGGAATGATTTAACCGCAGAGGCCGCAGAGGCCGCAGAGGAAGAGAAGAGAGATCTCTTTACGGATTTGGTTCGATCTAATGTGCGGTCGATCGCTTATACTAGAATATCTGGTTGTCAGCACTTCAAGGACGAGAGAAAACTAAAGTTCTCAGTACAAACTTAATTATGATTATTTAACCGGACTTGATATCATCTCTCAAATAACCGCTAACTACTAACAACTAACTACATAAAACGTTTCTCAAAAATGGAAGCTAAATCTTACAAAGACACGGTAAACCTGCCCAAAACCAAGTTTGATATGCGCGCTAACGCCGCCAAACGGGAACCGGAATTGCAACAATTTTGGGCAGATCAAGAAATCTACGATCGCCTATCCCACAATAACCCAGGCGACTTGTTCATCCTCCACGACGGCCCACCCTACGCTAACGGACAACTCCACATCGGCCACGCCCTCAACAAAATCCTCAAAGATTTTATCAACCGCTACCAAATGCTGCGCGGCAAAAAAGTCCGCTACGTTCCCGGTTGGGATTGTCACGGATTGCCGATCGAACTTAAGGTATTGCAAAATATGAAATCGGAGGAGAGATTAAATCTTACCCCGATCGACCTCCGCCGCAAAGCCGCCGCCTTCGCCGAGGAAACAATGGCGCAGCAACGCACATCCTTTCAGCGCTACGGCGTTTGGGGCGACTGGGAACACCCGTATTTAACCATGAAACCCGAATACGAAGCGGCTCAAATCGGCGTTTTCGGTGAAATGGTGCTCAAAGGCTACATCTTCCGCGGCTTCAAACCCGTGCACTGGAGTCCGAGCTCGAAAACAGCCCTCGCCGAAGCCGAATTAGAATATCCCGAAGGCCACGTCTCCCGCAGCATCTACGTCGGCTTTCACGTCAAAAAGTTGTCAACATCCCTGGAAACGAAGCTCAAGCGTTATATGCCGAGCCTCTGGGCGGCGATTTGGACGACTACCCCTTGGACGATTCCGGCTAACTTGGCGATCGCAGTTAATCCTGAACTGACTTATGCAGTGGTGGAACCGCCGGCAAATTCCCACATCGCACAACAATTTATCTTAGTCGCTGTCGATGCGGTCGATCGACTTTCGGCAACTTTCAACACGGAATTAAAAATCCTGGCTACCTTCCCCGGTAAAGATTTAGAAGGTTCCATCTACAAACATCCGTTGTTCGATCGCGAAAGCCCAATTGTGGCCGGCGGCGACTACATTACCGCTGACTCAGGAACCGGATTGGTGCACACCGCGCCGGGCCACGGACAAGAAGATTTTATCGTTGGGAAACGCTGCGGTTTGCCAGTTTTGACTCCCGTAGATGAAAGCGGAAATTTCACCGCCGAAGCAGGAGTCTTCGCAGGTTTAAATGTCCTCGGAAATGGCAATGGCGCAGTCATTGATGCCCTTGCCGAAGCAAATTGTTTGATTAAAGAGGAAGCTTATCCTCACTCCTATCCTTACGATTGGCGCACTAAAAAGCCGACGATTTTTCGGGCGACGGAACAGTGGTTTGCATCCGTTGCAGGGTTTCGAGATGAAGCGTTAAAGGCCATTTCTAGTGTGAATTGGATTCCCGCCCAAGGGGAAAATCGGATTACGGCAATGGTTAGCGATCGATCGGATTGGTGCATTTCTCGTCAGCGGACTTGGGGCGTGCCGATTCCGGTGTTTTATGACGAAGAAACGAACGAACCGCTGTTGAATGCGGAGACGATCGCGCACGTACAAGCTATTTTTGCTGACAAAGGTTCCGATGCTTGGTGGGAAATGTCGATCGCCGAATTACTGCCGGAATCATACCGCAATAACGGCCGCACTTACCGCAAGGGTACAGACACGATGGATGTGTGGTTTGACTCCGGTTCTTCCTGGGCTGCTGTTGTCAAAGGGCGATCGGAATTAAACTATCCTGCTGATATCTATTTGGAAGGTTCAGACCAACATCGCGGCTGGTTTCAATCGAGCTTACTTACCAGTGTAGCAACTAACGGCGTTGCTCCTTACAAAACAGTTTTGACTCACGGTTTTGTACTGGATGAAAAAGGCCGCAAGATGAGCAAATCTGAAGGCAATGTCGTCGATCCGGCGTTAGTAATTAAGGAATATGGAGCCGATGTTTTGCGGCTGTGGGTGTCTTCGGTAGACTATTCCGCCGACGTGCCTTTGGGCAAAAATATTCTCAAACAACAATCGGATGTTTACCGCAAGATTCGCAATACAGCTAAGTTTTTACTCGGCAATTTGCATGACTTCGATCCGGCAAAAGATGCCGTTGCTTACGAGGATTTGCCGGAACTCGATCGCTATATGCTGCACAGAATGGGCGAAGTTTTTGCGGAAGTGCAAGATGCTTTTGAAAGCTTCCAATTTTCCCGATTCTTCCAAACAGTGCAGAATTTCTGTACGGTTGATTTGTCGAGTTTTTACTTGGATATTGCCAAGGATCGACTTTATATCAGCGCCACAGATGCGCGCCGCCGTCGTAGTTGTCAAACGGTGATTGCGATCGCAGTTGAGAATTTGGCACGGGCGATCGCACCTGTTTTGTGTCACATGGCTGAGGATATTTGGCAGTACCTTCCCTATCCGACTCCGTACAAGTCCGTGTTTGAAGCCGGCTGGGTGCAAATTGATGCTTCATGGCACAATCCAGAATTGGCTACTCGCTGGCAGTATTTGCGACAAGTGCGCGGCGAAGTTAACAAGGTTTTGGAAAAAGCCCGGATGGAAAAGGCGATCGGTTCTTCTTTGGAAGCTAAGGTTTTATTGTACGTTCCCGATGTCGCGAAAAGAGCGCAATTGGAAGCTTTGAATCCTAGCAGCGAAGAATTGGTGGATTATGTGCGATCGCAAAATTCAGTCATCGAGTTAGCAGCAGAGGAGAAAGCAAAAGCAGCACAAGATCGACAGGAAGAACAAGCGGCAAAAGTTGCCAAAGTCTTGACAGAAAAGACAATTTATGTTGAGGCGGAAACGATCGCAGAAAAGGGCGTGAAGCGAAGCTATCCCGTAGGGAATCGATCTTCTGAGATCGTACAGTATTCCGCCCCTGAACCGTCGGCTTCAGATTGGCAGCAAATGTTAGATCAAAGCGCCCAGTTTGTGGCTAATTTGCCTGAATACGCGGGAAACTTTTTTACAGAATACCAAAAAGTTTTGGTAACACTTGGGCTGTTAGCCTCTGTGTTAGTAACGGGCCGAGTAACGCTGGCGATTTTGGATACGATGAATCAGATTCCGATGTTGGGAGGCCTCTTTGAAGTCATCGGCATCTTATTTACAATCTGGTTTGCTTTCCGTCACTTGCTGTTTGCCGCCAACCGTCAAGAAATTGCACAACAAATTGATTTCCTGACAGCAGATGTGGTGGGCCGGAGTACAGCGCTTGTACTTGCAGAAACAAAGGCGATCGTCCTCGCACCGCCAGTAGAAGCAGCGCTTGTGCTTGTAGAAACACAGGCGATGGCACTCGCAGCCCCAGCCGAAAAAGTGTTTGTAGAAACACCTGAAATCCCGACAGCAGAATTAATTGCGATCGAACCCAAACCAGAAATTCCTGCTTCCATAGCTGTAACGCACGATTCTACAATGACCGGCAACGGTGTAGACGAACTGCGGTATTTGTTCATTACTTCGGAAGTGGAACTGGTAGAATCGAATGCAATCATGCAAGAATTGCCGTATAGTTATCAGTCTCCCGATTTGGCGATTGGTGTAGTCAAAGCAGACGGCCAAAAGTGCGATCGCTGCTGGAATTACTCGACTCACGTCGGAGAGTCGATCGAGCATCCGCTAATTTGCGAACGTTGCGTGTCAGCCGTAGCTGGAGAATTTTAAGGGCTGAAAAGTTAGCTGCAAAAACTTATAAAAATGGGGGTGTTAATTGCCCCATTTTTTTGCTAAATCGAGTTATAGCAACCGCCTTCCTTCTTCCTTCCTGATGCTAAGCTGTTGGGCATCTAATACCAAATCCGGTAGTATCGGAATTGCAAAATCGAGTCAACAGTTAACAGTCAATCACCCCGTCAGTTTTTAGACTGAGAGTCAACAGTCAACAGTCAACAGTCAACAGTCAACAGTCATTCCGGTGTTACCGGAATTGATATAAATTGTATTTTTGGGCGGGCTAGGAGGGCCCACCCCACAAGCATTTTATCAAACTTGACTGCACAATTTAAATGCACTTCAGCTTATACAACAGGCATACAATGTTCGCTGGAAAAAAAGTCGAGCTAATCGCTCACTGAAAACGTGTTAATACTTTGTTGAAACGTGGGCCTGCGCTGTTCAAATTCCTCAGCACTGGTAGAGAATGCAACAATCCACATATTGCTCCCCTGCTTAATCGTGTAGATTATCTGTTTGGCAGTTACACCCGAAATTGTGGCTTCTGTCACGATCTGACCTGCCTGATAGCGGTCAAGCGACACCTTATTCTGCTCCACGACACGAAATTCGCTGGGTAATTGTTTGGTAATCATATCCAAGTATGTATCTATTGTCACTGTAGAGCCAACTGACTCTATAGCAATAGCGACATTACTCAGAAAACCGGGTTTACCAACCTTCGAGTCAAAAGCCCAAATGACGAATGCGGATGGATTCTGTTTGAGAGACTGAGCTACCTGCTGATAGTAGGGCCCTAAAGATTCCAGCTTTTGAACAACCAAGTCCAGATTTTGGCTGAGATCTCCGCCGCTATAACTCTCCGGTAACTGCAATTGTGCACCGCGTCCCTCAAATTTTTTCCAACCTGGGATGGTGGTGGTTTGTGTGGCGACAAATGGACTTGATGCCTGTTGTTGAGAGGTTTCTGGCTGCTTGCAGCCTATGAGTAGGCTTGGTAGCAACAGACAGAGTACCAGCAAAAAGTTTTTCTTATTCATGGAATTACGGTTTATACCCCAACTTGGTATCACTCATGATTGTACGTCTGAACGCAACTTGGTATGAGAGTAATTACTGAGGCAATTTTTGCCAAATCCCCCTCAGCGAGCATTACTGAAAACTTATAGCATATTCCATGTATATGTAGTACACACAATAAAAGAGATCGCCAGTGTAAGGTACGTCGCCACCCGTCAATCTGCAAGTTTTATCCAATATCTCGCAGATCCGCACCCTACCGATTAACACCACTGTAGGGTGCGTCAGGGGGAAAAATTCTTGAGTAGGCGATTAAAACATTCGGCCCTGACGCACCCTACCATAACTTATAGTCAACCTGTACGCAGTGCACACCATACAAACTCAACTGGTGCTCAGTGCACACTATACAGATAGAGGTTCTAAAATCGATTACCAAAACTATTTCTTATTAAAAAAACCGCAGACGATTTCACCAGGGTTGTTTTGTCCAAACCCCAAAACTGTTCCATCTTTCTTAACTGTAGTGCGATCGCGGCAATTGTAGACCTCCAGAGGCTGTTTCACTCCGTCAACACTCAGAATTACCCTGTATTCCCAATAGTTTTTCGCACTGCGTTTAATATCGACAATGCAAATCTCGCGCCCTCGATAATTGCGGCATACAGAGGCCTCAGCAGGAAGCGCCCATAAAAAAGATATGAATAACAACAAGCAGCAAAAACATTTCATCATCCGCGATCTATTCCACTGCATAGCCCGTATACTTCCGCATAAACGGCGGCTGAAATCCCCAAACAATATCCTCTTTTGGAACTCCGGCTATTACTAAATCTTCAGCAAGATCATCTTCAGTGGCATTCCATTGAAGCCAAATTTTCCCGCCCTTGATATCTATGTGAATGCTACATTGATGCACCCTAGTCTGCTTGTCCCAGCCCACATAGAAGATTTGGTAATGATCTTGTTCTGTATCAATAATTGTCTCAACTTCAATGTCTCCGTGAGCAGGTTGGCGCTTGCCGTACTCCATTAACATTTGCTGCACAATTTGCCGATATTTGATTAATTTTTCCGGCGTTGCTGAACTAAGGTATGATCGGTTCAAAGAGAAATTGGCAAAAACAATTAACTAAAAGTCAAAGCCTATGAAATGTCCTGAATGTAATCAAGTCATGTCAATAAAAATGGCCATAAAAAAGGCAAACATAATTATCTTTGTGTTGATTGTGGTAGGCAATTCATAGAATGCTACAAACCCCACAAAGGTTACTCTCAAGAAGTTAAGCAGGAATGCCTAAAGATGTATGTTAATGGTAGGGGTTTTCGAGCAATAGAAAGAATCAAAGGTGTTCATCATACAACAATAATTAATTGGGTCAAACAGGTGGGAGAACTTTTGCCAGAGGCTTACGAACCAGACACAATTCCCGATGTCGGAGAACTAGATGAATTAGAAACATTTATTGGCTCAAAAAAAACAAAATCTGGCTGTGGACAGCAGTAGACCACTTCAAAGCAGGTATTTTAGGATGGGTTTTAGGGAATCATAGTGCCCAAACATTTAAACCTTTATGGGAGAGCGTTGAAAAATGGAAATGCTATTTTTACGTAACAGATGGCTGGAAAGTTTATCCCATGTTTATTCCAGATGGTGACCAAATCATCTCGAAAACTTATATGACAAGAGTTGAAGGTAAAAATACAAGACTCAGACATTATTTGGCTCGATTAAAGAGAAAAACTCTTTGTCATTCTAAATCCGAAGAAATGCTCAAACATTCAATTCGTTTACTAATTCACTACCTCAAATTCTCGGACGTTCCCATTCCATATTCAAGTAATCATTTAGATACTCTGATTTGAACGCTATTCTACCTGAACTGCCAGGGACGGTCGTCTGATCATACCTCAATTCAGCAACGCCATTTTTCCATTGCCAACTTACTAAGTCCTATCTTACCTTCTTTGATAACCAACTGGCTCTATTTTTGCCAGCGACTTACCAATTGCGCGCGCCCTCAAGTGGCGACATCGTAAGATAGCTGAACCATACCAGAACTGTATGTCTGACATCCAGTTAACTGCAAAGCTGTAGTATTTATGGGATTAACAAATAAAGGAATTCCCTCGCCCAAAATAATCGGGTGTACCGAGAGAATCACTTCGTTGACAAAGTTTTGATTCAGGAAATCGCGAATCAGCAGAGCACCTCCCACCAACCAAATATTTTTGCCCTCAAGCAAGCGTAAATCATTGACAAAATTCTCTAAATCTGTTACCATTTCGACATCAGAAGTCGCTTGAAAATCTAGATTTTTCGTAAAAACATAACTCTTTTTTTCCTGGTACGGATACTCGCCAAAAGTTAGAACTTGTTCGTAAGTTTTCCGACCCATGAGAACCGTATCAATGCTATCTAAGAATTTAGTATAACCGTAATTTTGGTCTGTAAACAGCCAGTCAATATCGCCATTCGAGCGGGCGATATAACCGTCCAAACTAGATGCAATGAATAGTACAATTTTTCGCATGGCAACACCGAGGTTTTTGGGGGGATTGGGGCGACGTTCGCCCCAGTCACCAGGGCGAACGCATCTAAATTTCATGTTAACAGAATATGGTATATTGGAGAAGAATTCTTGAGTACCCAAAAACATTTAATTAGAGTTTACCATTATGAAACTCAAACCTAAAATCACTATT
>JARCMA010000054.1 GCA_030248405.1 Microcoleus sp. MP8IB2.171 | reverse complement strand
GCAAATTGAGTAATCCGTCAAGATGAAAATCCATGAGCTTAGCCTCTAGCAGAAAGTTCATACATTATACAGTTTACACCTCAAACCCAGAAGACCCAAAAAAAACCTGTTTCAGAGGGTCGGGAGTACGCCCAAGACGGTAAAATTTAAGAGGGAAAATTTGGCAGTTAATTTTCAGCAGAAAGTAGGAGAGAAAGATTTGTGAGTATTTTTAAGAAAAAAATTAATCCTTCAGCCTTCGCTATTCTGCAATTCAAACAGCCGATCGACCGCACGGCCATCTTCCTCATGCTAGTGCTGAGCGTCTTAATCGGACTGCTGCTGCTGAGCGGCGATCGCACAGCACCCAGAGTGCGAGAATTTACCTGGGAAAACAAACAAATCGGCGCCGAAGATACCGGCTTTATCCTCACCTTCTTTCGGCCGATGAACCAGTCCACCGTCGAGGAAAACTTAAAGCTAGAACCCCCCCTCCCCGGTAAATTTAGTTGGGCTGGAAGACGCATGGCTTACACCCTCAAAGATCCAGCACCCTACGGCGTTACCTACACAGTCAAACTCGCCGGAGCAACCGATAAGTATTTCGGAGAAAAAAACCAAAATAAAGGAACGCCAATGCAGCCGTTTAGCAGTTCGTTTCGCAGCCGCGATCGAGCTTTTGCTTACATCGGTGTCCAAGGCGAAACAGAAAGCAGATTAATGCTAGTCAATCTCAGCAGCAACGACTCAAAACCGATACCCCTAACTCCCAAAGATTTGGTTGTCACCGATTTTAAACCGTATCCCGACAGCGATCGCATTTTATTCTCAGCCACCGATCGATCAATCGCCCGTACTCGTGGCACCCTCAATCAAGAACTATTCACAGTCACCACCGGCCTCTACCCCCAATCGGGCTCAGGAACTCAACAAAAATACCCAGCCGGTAGAATCGACAAAATCTTAGACTCCAAAGATTACCAAAACCTCAAATTCGACCTCTCAGCCGACGGAAAAATCATAGTTGTCCAGCGCGTCAACCGCCGCAATCCCGGCGATTTCAGTCCTTGGATTTTGGAAGAAAAACAGGCGCCCAGACCATTGGAAAATGAACAAGGCGGAGATTTTATGATTCGCCCCGACAGTAAATCGATGGTAATATCTCAAAAACAAGGATTAGCGATCGTCCCCCTCAAACCGGAAGCAGACCCAGTAGAATTTTTGCCAAAATACGAACAAGTATTGGGCATGGCCCGCGACAACTCTGCCGCCGCCTATGTTAAATACAACAGCGACTTTACTCGATCGCTTTTCATCTTAGATAACCAAGGTGTAGAACAAGAAATATTGCGTATTCCCGGCAGCATTATGGCCGTTTATTTCGACCCCCGCAAAAACCAAGACAACCAAGTTCAGCGTCTCTACTGTTTGTTAGCCCAACGCCTCAAAACAGAAAGCTACAAAGAACAGCCTTTCATCGCCACCATCGACCTCAAAAAAGAGGGTACTCGTTTGGTAGGAACCATCAAACCGCTGCTGATTTTGCCCAACCAATTAGATACCCAAATCAGTTTATCTCCCGACGGGCTGGCATTAATTTTCGACCAATCAGTCACAGCAGCAAATCCCTCAGCAGCAGACAGTCCCCGCAACGATAGCGGACAGTCGATCGCCACCAGCCGCCTCTGGCTGCTACCCTTAGTAGAAATACCCGCAGACGGTTCTCCCGCAAAAGTACAGCCAGAAGAACTTCCCTTTGCCGGCTATCACCCCCGCTGGCTCCCCTAAATCGATTTTAGATTTTAGATTTTAGATTGACCGATATTGGTAAATATCAATAGGGTAAGGTGCGCCCATAAACACCAAGCGTTGAAAAGTGCGCGGTGCACACCCTACTTTTACTAAATCGATTAGAGATTAGAGATTAGAGATTAGAGATTGAGTTGATACTATGCGATACTTGTAAATACCACAAATTTTGACACCTAAAATCTAAAATCTAAAATCTAAAATCTAAAATTCGCATGACTCCCGAAGAAATTAGCAATACCCTTAAAGACTTATTTGGTGACAGTGTTGAGATGCCTGCTGCCACTTCTTGGCAAGTAGAAACCCCCAATTTTCGCCTATTAGTCCTCCTTTCAGAAGACGGGAGTTGGCTGCGGATTTTACTGCCGATCGCCGATGCCCAGGAAGCTCAACCATTTCTTGATAAACTGCTAGAAGCTAACTTTGACACCACCCTCGAAACTCGCTACGCCTTACATCAAAACGTTTTGTGGGGAGTATTTCAGCACAGTTGTGCCACACTCGCGGCCGCCGATTTCTCAGCCGCCGTCGCCAGACTGCTGGCTTTGCAAGAGCGAGGTTTGTCTGACTTTTTCGGCGGTTTGATAGAAAGCCGCATCCGTCAAATCATCAAAGCTGCGAAGATGCAGGGACAGTCTGTGGAAACTACCCTTCAGACTTTAGACCGTTTCTACGCAGAGGGATTGATGGGTGAAATGGAACTAGGGCGAGAGTCTAGCGAAAAAACTCTCGCCGCTTGGCGGTATCAGCTAGAACGCCTCTGGCCGGAGGTGGAACCCTAAGACGATTTGAGATGGCAGATGGCAGATTGCAGATGGCAGATTGCAGATTGCAAAAAACTGATGACCATCGAGGTTCGGAAGTTGCCTAAAGTTGCATTTCTTTGTAGTGGTATAGGAACCGCCAATACGGTTAGAACGTTCTTAATTGCACAAACCCTTGCGGAACATTGCTTCTTCCTTCTCTCGCGACGATAACTAAAGCCTTCCATTCGTTACATTCGGTTACATCCCAAGACAGCGAATCCGTGGCCGAACTTCTTTCTGCTGTACAAGCTGCCGATTGTTGACTGAGCCCCAGTCTTGACGATACCGTTGGAGGCTCAAGCCCCTTGGACGATGGCTAATCCGGGCCCTCGAACCCTCGAAGGATGCCCGTATATTCACTGATAACCCGCGAGCGGTTCTCCAATTCCCTTCTATCACTAGAAAAATGGTATAACTTATCACAATAATTCGTTATAAATATTAAAAATTTTCGGAAAACACGCGATCG
>JARCMA010000053.1 GCA_030248405.1 Microcoleus sp. MP8IB2.171 | reverse complement strand
ATTTAATAGTTACCAAGAATCTGAACTCCGTAATTTTTATTTTTTTTTCTATCTTCCCATATTGTGCTATTCTTAGCAATTGTTTTTTGCGAAACATAACTCTCTTGTCCCCCCCTTATTAAGGGGGGCTAGGGGGGATCTGGCCTTAACTATTACGAGATGCCCGATCGTACTCTTGTCCCCCCCTTATTAAGGGGGGCTAGGGGGGATCTGGCCTTAACTATTACGAGATGCCCGATCGTACTCTTGTCCCCCCCTTATTAAGGGGGGATCTGGCTCTAAGAATGACGATCGCACGCACCCAACAACTCCTGACAAACTCCCTCAAAACTCTGCAACACATCAACATTTGTAAACCTGATAACTTTCAGTCCATACCCCTCGAAAATCCCTGTTCTTTCCGCATCATATTGTTTCCCCTGTTCGGTAAAATGACTCTCGCCATCAACCTCAATTACCAATCTTAAAGCAGCACAATAAAAATCTACAATAAAATTGTCGATCGGTCGCTGTCTCAAAACTCGAAAAGGCAAATTTCTCAGAAAATCTTGCCAAAGTTTCTTTTCGGCTGGAGTTGGATTTTTCCGAAGTTCCTTGGCGATAGGGATGAGTTTTGGGTTGCAAGGTAGGTGGAAATTGGAGTCGTTTAATTTGGTCATAATCCTCCTCCTCTCGATCCGGAGATCCCCCCTAACCCCCCTTCTTAAGGGGGGGACAAGATTCCGATCAAAGTCCCCCTTCTTAAGGGGGATTTAGGGGGATCTGGCCTCTGCTATAAACGATCAATACAAAGGTATTCAGGTTTAAGTTGACACTCCTTAACAAGGTTGTATCCCTACAAAAAAATATTTAAATCCTCCCTGCTAGATTTGCAACCATTAATGCTAGTTGAGCCGGCTTGACTGGCTTAGCAATATGCCTTTGAAAACCAGCTTCGATCGCCCTTTGCCGTTCTCGATCGCCAGCATACGCAGTCAGCGCAGCCGCTGGAATTTCTCCTCCGGCTGACGCAGCAAGGGTTCGAACCTCTCGAATTAAGAAATACCCATCTTCCTCCGGCATGGCGATGTCAGAGATTAGCACGTCGTATTTGCCGGGATTGTCCTTTAAAGCTGCGATCGCCTCTCTGGCAGATGCAACTGTCAAAACCTCCGCCCCGTAGCCTTCGAGCACAAATTTTAACAGCTCGCACGTATCTATCTGATCGTCTACAGCTAAGATGTGCAAGCCTTCGAGAGAGGGGACGATATCGCTAGAGACGTTTAAAGGCACTACCAAAGCAGTTGACTTTAAATCAACGATCGCCCCTATCAACACTTCAGACAAATCTCGCAGCGGCAACCTCATCGTGATTGTAGTTCCTTGTCCCTCACCCGGACTCTCCGCTTGCACAGTTCCTCCGTGCAATTCTACCAGATGACGCACGATCGACAAACCTAATCCTAGCCCTTGATTAACCTTGGTGGTGCTGGAATCACCTTGATGGAAACGATCGAAAATATACGGCAAAAATTCTGCCGCAATCCCTTTTCCGGTGTCATTGACTCGGAATTGAGCGTGATTGTCGATCGACTCCAAGGCAATTTCCACTCGTCCCCCGGCTGGAGTAAACTTAATCGCATTAGATAGAAGATTCCACACAACTTGTTGCAAGCGAGCAGCATCGCCTAAAACAGCCGCAGAACTCAACTGCGAAACAATTTCAATGTTTTTGGCATCCGCTGATAATTGCAGCCCATCGACCGCACCTTGCACCACTAACCGCAGATCCATCTGACTGCTATCGAGAGCCAGATTGCCATTCGTAATCCGGGCAATATCCAGCATATCTTCGATTAACTGAGATTGCGCGATCGCACTCCGCTCGATCACCTCTAGAGCGCGAGTAACAGCTGCTTCCTTAAGTTTGCCGGAGCGCAGCAGTTGTGACCATGCTAGGATCGGAGTCAGGGGATTGCGGAGCTCGTGGGAGAGATTCGCCAGAAATTCATCCTTAGTACGGTTGGCATTTTCTGCCTGTTGACGGGCTAACTGTTCCTGCTGCAATAACTGCGATCGCTCTATTTCAAACTGCCTGCGATCCGTGATATCCTCGATCGACAACAGAATCATTAAAGCTTTGTCTTCACGTTCAAGTTTACAACCATTCAGCAGCATAGTTTTCTGCCCGATCTGCTCAAACAGGTGATCCAACTCAAAGTTTAGTAGCTGAACATCACTCACCAGAATCTCTTCCAGAATTGATCGCAATTTCGGAATATTCCACTGCCCGTTACCTAGCTCAAACAGCGAAGATTTTGATGTATCTGAGAATGAAACCTCAAACGTTTCATAGAACGATCGATTTGCTTTATTCACTCGGAAATCAGCATCTAGGGCGAGTAAAGGCGTTTGCACAGTTTCTACGATGGTTTCAGCGTAGTTGCGGGCCTCCTCCAAGGTTCTGGCACTGCGTTTAAGACCATCAATATCAATCAAAACCATTACCACACCGTCAATCATGTTTTCCGTGGTGCGGTAAGGACGAATGCGGAGGTTGTACCAATATCCCGCTTGAGTTTGAACTTCTTGTTCTTTCGTGTGGAGAGTATTAATCACCTCCAAAATTATCTGTTCCAAATCAGAAACATCCAGCGTCGTGCGGATATCGCTAAAGGGTCGTCCAATATCTGTAGGAATCAGATTGAAAAGTATCTGCGCGGTTGGTGTAAAGCGTCGAATCTGTAAATCGTCTCCCAACATTAAGACTGGGATATTAATACTAGACAGCAAATTTGTGAGATCGTTATTGAGCAGGTTTTGTTCGATATTTCGGTTACAAAGTTCATCGTTAGTGGTGATCAGTTCCTCGTTAGTGGATTGAATCTCTTCTTTAGCAGTTTCTAACTCCTCATTAGTGCTTTGCAACTCCTCATTACTCGATAGGATTTCTTCGTTGGCAACTTTGAGGTCTTGGTTGAGACTTTCGTGCTCTTCGATCACGGCTTCCAAGTGCGATTGAGCCGCATTTTTTTCTTGGTTAGCGTTGGCAAGTGCCTGCCTCAGCCGATCGATTTCGCGCTCAAAATCACTTTGCTCTAAGTTGTCAGAAGTGAGGGTACTGAAGTTAATTGCGGCGGGTGCAGCTTCTTCAAACAGCACAAAAAAGTAGCGTGTTCCAATCACCTGTGGCTGCTGGAACGGAATCACCTCAATATTCACGATACTCGATCGCCCGCCCGATTCAACCGATACCCCTTCTTTCCTCACGCTGACGTTCTGGGTTTGTGCCTGATAAATCGCGGTGCGAAGATCAACCAGCAAGCTTGCCCTTGCCATTGTCAGCAAGTTTAAGTCCGGCGTTCCCGATGCCAGTCTCAAGTAAGGATTGATGTCTCCCCGCACTTGCAGAATATTCATCTCCTCGTTGACAACCAAACCTGCTGGGCCGTAGCGAGACAAAATCAATTGGTCAATTTCTCGCTTTAAATCAAAGCTACTCGTCAAATTTTCATTCATTTGCTCCCGTTCAGCTACTTTAACGACGGGATAGGAACTGGGCGTAAACGAAAAAGTGGGACGAGTCGCAGTTAACTTTTTGGTATAAATTTTAGAGGTTTTATGAACTGAAGTAAACAAGTATGAAAATTTTCCGGTACTCTCAGAACGGCCTAATAGGAGAAAGCCCGTTGGGTTGAGACTATAATGAAAAATCGGCATCACTTTTTTTTGCAATGACTCTCCCAAGTAGATCAGCACATTGCGACAGCTAACTAAATCGATATTGGAAAAAGGCGGATCGCTACCTAAGTCTTGTCGGGAAAATACACACAATTCGCGGACTGCCTTGCTGATTCTATAGCTACCTACTGCTTGGGGAATAAAGAAGCGAGTACGTCTCTCTGGTGAAACGTCTACCATCTGGTTTTCTAAGTAAACGCCAGACCTCGCTTTGCCGATCGCCGTCTCGCTAATATCCGTGGCAAAAATCTGGATCGGCGGCAGGATAACTCGATCGCTCAAAAACTCTAACAAACAAATGGCGATCGAATAAACTTCTTCACCTGTGGAACATCCCGCCACCCAAATCCGAATCGGAGTGTTTGCCGATTTATTTTGGGTAATCGCGGGGAAAACCAGCTCTTTCAACTTGTCAAAGACTTCGGAATCGCGGAAAAAACTGGTAACGTGAATTAATATTTCCTCATACAGGGCTTTGACTTCAGCCGAATTGTGTCGCAGATGTTGAGCGTAAGCATCCAATGTCTCCAGCTTGTGAAACACCATCCGGCGCTGGATGCGTCGAGCAATAGTAGTGCGTTTGTAGTTGGTAAAATCAACGCCTGTGGTCGATTTTAGCAGCGCAAAAATAGTAGCCAGAGCATCTTCATGTTCGGGCGATTCCTCAACTATTGTCAGGGGAAGCGGGGAAGTGAGAGGGGGATTGCGAGTATAGTTTCCCAATTCCTCGGCAATTTTTTCCGGTGGCAGAACAAAATCGACATTTCCTGTAGCCACAGCGGTACTCGGCATACTATCGACTTTTGCCGTGTTTTGACATTGAGCAAAAGTCATACCTCCGGCTGCTTTGATTGCATTCAGCCCCAGTGAACCGTCGCCGTCTCCCCCGGATAATACTACGGCGATGGCTTTGTGTCCGCGATCGAGTGCCAATGAGGTAAAAAACGCATCTCCCGGCATATATTTGCCATAAATCTTCTCGCGGGGAGATAGTTGCAGCAGGCCTTTATATAGCACCATCTTGGTGTTGGGCGGAATCACGTAGACTTGATTGGGCTCTACAGCCATGCCGTCTGTTACCTGACTAACAGGCATTTGCGTCGTTCTCCCGAGAATCTCGGTCAGCAAACTCTTGTGATCGGGGGCTAAATGCTGAATCAGCACAAACGCCATACCCGTATCTACTGGCAAATGGCTGAGCAACCCCGTAAATGCTTCCAGCCCTCCTGCTGAGGCGGCAATCCCCACAATCGGAAACGGGGCATCGATTGTGGCTAATGCTTCGCTGTCGAGGGCGTCTGGTGCGATCGATTCGGCTGTAATTTCTGGATAGGATTGGTTATAAGTCATAATGTGAAGTCCTGGACTTCAGTTATTTAGCAGCAAATATATCTGTTGAGCGTGCGGCTGATTAATTCAGACTATTTTTATTAGAGCTTAAGTTGTCGGCATTATTATGCAAGTAGCTTAAGGATGAGGTACACTGTTGGAGCCATTATCTTCGGAGTGCGATCGCGCGAAGTCTATCTGCTGTTGGGGCGATCGCAACAAGAGGGTGGCAATCACTAAATATATCTGCTTACTTCGTTTCTTCCAGCGACCAGTGTACCAGAGAGCGCGATTACAGATTCCCTATTAATTCTAGCAGTATAAGCCACTTGTGCGCCTTGTATGCCCTTTAAATCTTCAACACGTTTGTGAATTTCGGAGACTCCAGCAGCTTTTAATGCTGTTAAAAATGCTTGGTCGCTGTAAACATCTTCGGAAAACGAAACTTCGTCACTTTTAGAAAGATTTTGAATCCGGGCAGCTTTGTTGACTGTGGAACCAAAATAGTCGATCGAATTATTAAGATTTACGAGCAAAGCCGTACCTCGGTGAATGCCAATTCTGACTTGAACCCACTCTGCTTGCGGGCGAGTTGAATTGTACTCTCTGAAAGAGGCCACAGCAGCGGCTGCTGCCATAATGGCTTGTTCGTTGCTGATAAAGGAAGCCATGACGGCATCGCCGATGGTTTTAATGACTTTACCGCCAACTTTCTCGATCGACTCAAAGAAAATTTCAAAATGATCGCGCACAATATTGTAAGCTTTCGTATCTCCCAGCGTTTCGTACATTCTAGTAGAACCAGTAATATCAGTAAACATAATAGTAATCGCCCGAATCTTGACTCGCTCTCTTTCGGATATTACTTGATCGCCGAACAAACGCTTATAATCCGGGTGATGAATCAGTTGCATTCCTGATAGCCGCAGGGGCAGTTGTTCTAGTGTCAATTCATCGGGCAATTCATCTGAATGCAAAATCAGCCCTGACAAATTGTGTTCAGTATTAGTGAGTTCGAGCTTAACTTTTCCCGGACGCACGGCCAGCTCTTTTTTGTCAAAATCTGGGCCGGCCAACTGCTGGAGTTTAATTTCTTGTATGGCTTCTGTTTCTGCGCCTTCAACCTTTAAAATCCCTTTAGCTAAAGTTAGGGGACAGCAGTAGCGGTATCGACCGTTTTCTAAGGTGACAGTCTCCGATTCGGTGCAGTATAAAGGCGTTACCAGTTGCAGTTTGTTCTGGAGTACCGGAGGGGGAGCGCAGATGGGTCGCAGTTGCGGGTCTTCGATTTCTTTGTTTAGGGAAAAAGTAACTTCAACACGATCGAGCAAATCAATTTTAAACTCGCGATCGCACATCGGGCAAAAAGACATTTCTGATGTGTCTGCCAAATGCTTAAATTCTTCTGTAATCATGTTGCAGTGCGGGCAGTGAATATCCCAGTGCAAGTCGAAGGCACCGGCTTTCACTCCGTGCAGAAATTCCGAAGTAATTCTTTTAATATTCTTGACTGTATCCCCTGCTACGTAGTAAGGATTAATTCTCAATCTCTGCAAAATGTGAGAACCGATTAACCATTTTTCGATTTGGTCGATCGTTCCTTTGCTACAATTGGGACGTTTTTTTAGCTGTTCTAATTTTTCTTTTAATAGTTCGATGTTCATGATCCACTTGCCTTTGAGCGTCTGGGCAAGAAATTTATAAGAATTTTGTTGTATACTTTGCTCGTCAGGTTGGTTCTTGCCTGAGAATTCTGATGACTTTGCACTTGTGCGGATGTCTCTGGCCTTTATAAATCTTAACAAATTAGCACCATCAAGGCCATGCCTATTTAGATACCTCCACAAAACAAATGATCCAATAGCTATGTGGGTTTAGCGAAAATTTCCACAAACCATTTTTGAAGATTGGGGAGGCGATTAATCTGGGT